>DASQLS010000195.1:0-4640 GCA_035629915.1 Candidatus Limnocylindrales bacterium
CTCATCTGGAGGTGAACGCGACCTGGCACGCTGCCGTGCGGGTTCATCCAACGTGCCGCCACTCCCTCGAGGCGTGATTCGAGGATGGCTACGCGGCCACCGGGTCGGACCAGAGCACGAGCCTCGGCGAAGTAGCGCACCGGCCGGCGCAGGTGGTGGTACGTGGCCGAGACGAAAAGCAGGTCGACCGCTTCCGGCAGCTCGAGCCGCCGCCGGCTGGTGAGCACCGGTTCCAGGTTGGCGATGCCGCGCTCGACGGCCGAACGTCGAAGGTCGTCGAGCGTCTCGGCGTCCGCGTCGGCGGCGTAGCAGACACCATCCGGAGCAACCGCGCTTGCGAGCAGCAGCGTGAAGTGGCCGTAGCCCGGGCCGAGATCAGCCACGCGGATCCCGGGCTGGACGCGCAGCGCCCTGACGACGGCGCCCGGATCACGCAGCCGATCACTGCGCTGGCCTCCCTTGTAGAGCTCCCACTGCAGCGAATCCGGCAGCCGCCGGACGACACGCGGGATGAAACGCCGCAGCACCGGTGAAGCCTAGGGACGGATGTTGCGGTTCACCCGGAAGAGGTTGGTTGGGTCGTACTTGGCCTTGATCGTCTCGAGGCGCCGGTAGTTCTCGCGATACGACTCGATGGTGCGTTCGTCGGTCTCGTCCGACGTCTGGAAGTTGACGTAATTGCCGCCCGTAGAGAACGGTTTGACCGACTGCCAGGCATTCCGTACCCACTCCTGGTTCGCATCGCCCGCGGCACTGTCGGGTGGCCACATTGACTGGATGACGCAGGCAAACTGCGCGTCCCGATTGCCCATTGCCCCATCGTCCTCGGGGTGGTCGTTCAACGCTCCGCCGACCTGGAAGAGGACCATCTGGTTGGCCGGCGCTTTGAGGCCGTCGAACTGGGCGTTGAAGGCGGCGAAGAGCTCGTCGCTCAATCCGGCCACGAATTCCGACTTCCAGTAGTAGTTGTTCCCCTTGGGCTGCGTTGCGTCGAGCATCGACTGCTGGGCGGTGTAGTCCTTGACCTGGATCAGGTCGGCCAGGGGCTCGCCGTAGCTCTTGATCGGCGCCAGATCCGCCTGCGCCTGCTCGAGGTCGCCCGAATGACAGACCACGATCGCGATGATCGGCGTGCCGTGCGCCTCCTCGGGCAGCCACGGTGCCGGCGGAGCGTTGCGCCGCAGCGCCACTGCGGTTAGCTCGCGTGGCGACGATTCAGTGACCTGGCGAAAGACATCCAGGACCCCATCGGCGTCCGAACCTCGCCAGGCGATTATTCCGGCCGTCACCTTGGGGCCGACTTCATGGAGCCTGAACACGAACTCGGTCACGACGCCGAAGTTGCCTCCTCCGCCACGCAGCGCCCAGAACAGATCCTCGTTCTCCGAACGCGACGCGTTGAGGACCTTCCCGTCTGCGGTGACGATCTCGACGGCCTCGAGGTCGTCGACCGTCCAGCCGAATCGTCGGCTCAGGTACCCGAAGCCGCCGCCCAGCGTCAGGCCCGCGACGCCCGTCGCGGAAACGAAGCCGAGCGTGGTGGCAAGACCGTGCGGCTGCGTTGCCTGGTCGACATCTCCGAGTGTGCAGCCAGGGCCGACGCGGGCGAGTCGGGCGCCAGCATCCACTCGGACTTCGCGCATGCCGGACAGGTCGAGGGTTATACCCCCGTCCGACAACGCGAGCCCGGCAATGTTGTGGCCGCCACCCTTGATCGACAGCTCCACGCCGTTATCGCGCACGAAGTCGACGGCCTGAACCACGTCAGAAACGGACTGCGCCCGGATAACCAGGGCCGGCTGCTTCTTGATCATGCCGTTCCACAGGGCGATGGCCTCTGTGAACCCCTCGTCCCCGGGATACTCCAGCGTGCCCTCACATCTCGCGGCCAGCCTGTCGAGGCTCTTCCTGGGCACGTTCCGCGTTCCCGTCTCGAGTCCCGCTATCTGAATGTCAGCCACGGCAGCTCCTTTGTCAGTCATCGACCGATTCTGGCCATGGAAGTCAATGGCCAGCTATTTCGGCGGCGGCTGTGCCTCCGACACATATGGCTCAAGCGCGAGCAGGAAGAACAGCAGCACGGCGAGGAGCACGGGTCCCTGGTAGACGGCCCAGGGAGTGCCGCCAAGTACGTGATCGGCGCAACGCGCCAGGGTCGAGCCGATGTCGCACGGATCGGTCGCAACCTCGAACTCCGACAGGGCGGATGCGAAATAGCCGGCCGTCATTCCGGCGAGGCCCGTCTTGACGGCGCGCAGGTTCCAGCGGAACACGATCATCACCCCGAAGGCGATCAGCGCAAATCCAGCGATAAGCAGCAGCAGATCCTGGCCCTGAAATGCGCCGCGCGAGCCGATTAGCGCAATAGCACCCGTCAATGCGACAAGGACACCGTCCAGCGACAGCGCTAGCCCGGCTAACTGGCGCCGGCGTGAGGCCCAAAAGGCACGCATTCGGCTAACCACCGGCCTCAGCGACTCGGTAGAGGCGCCAGTTCTCCGGGATGCCCTTGAGCGTGTGCTCGCCGCGATCCTCGAAGAGGAATCCTGATCCTGCGACAAGGTCCTTGACGGTCTGCGAGATCAGAACCTCGGAACTTCCTGCGGTGGAGGCGACGCGGGCGCCGATCGAGACCGTCAGGCCCCCATGCTTGCCGTCGATCAGCTCGCATTCGCCGGTATGCAGGCCAGCGCGAATCTGGATGCCCAGATCCTCCATCTGCTCCGCGATATCGAGTGCGCAACGGATGGCTCGGGCCGGGCCGTCGAAAGTCGCGTAGAAGCCATCGCCCGCCGTATCGTTCTCGACGCCCCGCCAGCGATCCAAAGCACGACGTACTCGCTCGTGGTGCGCGAGAACCAGCGCTTTCCACGCTCGATCACCGAGTGCTGCCTGCCGCGCGGACGAGTCGACGATGTCGGTGAACAGGACTGTCGCCAGAACGGTGTCCAGCATGGGCGCGGACCGGTGGATCCCGGCGAGCTCGCGGGTGATCGCCATAATCTGTTTGACGGCAACGCCGGCACGACCTGGAACCACATGGACTGTCGCGTTGGGCATGACTGAGGCGAGGAACTGCGCCTCCTCGTCCATTTCGTCTGCGCTCCCGACCACCAGCGCAGTTGGAGTGCGAGCCGCCGGCAGGATCCCGCGGACGTCGGTCTCCCATACGAGCTTATTGAGCGCGAGGGCAACGTCCGGGGTCGCGGTATTGCGGTTGATCCGGGCATAGAGATTCAGCAGCTCCCGGTCGTGCTCCACCGGGGTCATGGCTCCGGGCTGAATGCCGGCGCGTTCGGCGGCCCGCCAATCGGCGATGGTGCGCACGAATTCGACGGTGCCCCAGTACTGAGATTGCCTCACCGACTCCTTGTAGACGTCAGGGCCCAAACCCCACTCGTAGTCGGGCGCCCACGCCATCCGCGCGCTTGGGTTGACCCAAACCATCCCGCTGACGCGATCCGGGTGCGTAGCCGCGAACAGTGCGTGCATCGCTCCCGGCTCGGTAGGAGCCATCAGGATCGGTTGGTTGGAGCCAACTTCGTCCAGTACGGCCAGTAGGTCCGCAACGCGAGTCTCGAGGTTGGGAACGGGCACGTTCCGGCTGGACACGCCCGTACCTCTTCGATCGTGAAGTATCAGGCGGCCGAACTCGGCTGTGCCGGTCAGGAACGGCCGCCACTCCGGGTCCTCCCACATCAGATCGACATTGGCTTCCTGCGAGCTGAAAGCCATCGCGACATCAACCGGCCCCTCCCCCACCACCTGGTAGGCGATGTAAACGCCATCGGAGGTCTTGAGGTAGTGCGTATCGGGAGTCGAGGTCACGCTCTCAGCGTAGCGAGTGCCTTAGTCGACGGTGGGCGCGAGCGGCGCGGCGGGAGACGACGGCCGACCGATCGCTCCCCTGCCCAGCAGCACCACGGCACCGACCACGCCGATGATCAGCGCGCCCATGATCCCGAGGGTGGCGAAGCCCCATGCCCCGACCACAAAGCCGGATCCAATGCTGGCGATGGCCGACGTGCTCCAGATGAGCGAGTCAGACACGCCCTGGACGCGCGGCCGCTCTGTGGTCGAGACGGCACCGGTGAGCATCGAGCTACCCGCCACGAAGCCGAGATTCCAGCCCCAGCCGAGCAGGAACAGGGAGAGCAACAGCAACGACTGTTCGTGCGGCGGGGCGACGGCAGAGAGCAGCGCCGACACCAGGATCAGCGCGAACCCAGCGGCGATGATCGGCAGCGATCCGAACCGGTCGGTCAACCTGCCCGAGATGGGGGCAAGGGCGAACATCCCGAATACGTGGGCGGAGATGACGATGCCGACTGCGGCCAGATCGTGGCCGTGATCGGTCATGTGCAGCGGCGTGATGGTCATGATCAGGACCATCACGAACTGGCCGGCGATGAGCGCCAGGACCGCGAGAGCGACCGGCGGCCGGCGCAGGACCTTGCCCAGCTGGGCGGGCGGTACCGGCTCCTTGCCCTCGTCGGCTGACGTGTCGGCGAGATCGCGCGGGTCTGGTCTCAACAGAAGCGCGGAGAGGAGCGCCGCAATACCAACCAGCACGATCGGGACCAGATACGGCCCGCTGAGCCGCGGAAGACCCATCGAAACAGCGATATCGCCACTCACGT
>DASQLS010000196.1:0-4545 GCA_035629915.1 Candidatus Limnocylindrales bacterium
GTCGTGATCGACGAGAACCACTCGACCACGCACGTCCAGATCGGCTCCACGGTCACCATCCAGTCGACGGACGGCAAGGAGAGCTTCACCATCGTCGGCTCTGCGGAAGCAAAGCCGGCGGCGGGCAAGATCTCGAACGAGTCGCCTGTCGGACGCGCGCTGCTTGGCCACAAGAAGGGCGAAGAGGTGACCGTCTCGGTTCCGGCCGGGGACACCAAGTACAAGATCCTCAGCATCACCTGAGGTTTTCGCCGTGATGCCGGACCAGAGCCGGCCGGCGCAGGCCTACTGGGCCGACGAAATCGCCGGCCAGGTGGTCGGCCGGCAGGTTGTCAACGACTCCAAGACGCCGTCAGGCACCGTCCACGTGGGCAGCCTGCGCGGCGTCGTGCTGCACGACGCCATCCGCCGCGCCGTCGCTGAGCACGGGCACGAGGTCGAGTTTCGCTATGGCGTCGAGGACCTCGACCCAATGGATGCGCAGTCGCTGCTGACGCCCGACGCGGTCGAGCAGTACATGGGCGTGCCGCTGGCGCATGTTCCGGCGCCCGAAGGCAGTCCGCACCCGAACTATGCACGTCACTTCGTGACCCTCTTCCTGCAGACGTTCTCCGACCTGGGCATTCACCCGACGCTGTACTGGATGAGCGAGCAGTACGCCTCGGGCGCGATGGACCCCTACATCGAGAAGGCGCTCGATGGGGCCGACGTCATCCTCGACATCTACCGCACCGTGTCCACCGTCAACCACCCCGCCGGCTGGCTGCCGGTGAGCGTTATCTGCGAAAACTGCGGTCGCATCGGGACCACCTCGGCGAGCGACTGGGACGGCCGCGAAGTGTCGTATTCGTGCCGCCCGGATCTCGTCGAGTGGGCGCGCGGCTGCGGGCACAGCGGACGCGTCTCTCCGTTCGGCGGCCGCGCCAAGATGGTCTGGAACGTGGACTGGGCCGCGCGCTGGGGTCTGGTTGGCGCCACGATCGAGGGCTGCGGCAAGGATCTCGCCACCGCCGGCGGCTCGAGGGACCGGGCAGATGCGATTTCGCGCCGTGTGTTCGAGCGCGAGCCGCCGGTCAACGTGCCCTACGAGTTCCTCAATATCGGCGGCCGCAAGATGAGCACGTCGCGCGGCGAGGGAGCCGCCGCGCACGAGATCGCCGGGGTTCTGCCTCCCAGCCTGCTGCGTTTCCTGTTCCTGCGCCATCGGCCCAACCACGCCATCAACTTCGATCCGTCGGGCGACACGATCCCGCGCCTGTTCGACGAGTTCGACCGGGTTGCCGATGCGGTCGCCGGCAAGCCGACGCGCGGTGAGCTGCCGCCGAACTACGACCGGATCTTCGCGCTCAGCCTGGCCGATCCCGAGGCGGACCCGAAGGTTGAGGCGGCATCGTTCCGACCAGCATTTGCCCACCTCGCGCTGCTGCTACAGGTGCCCGGGCCGGACATCATGGAGCGCCTCGCGACAGAGAAGGGCGCTGCGCTCGACGACTACGAGCAGAAGGTCGCGCTCGAGCGAGTCGCGGCGGCGACAGCCTGGCTGGAGCATTTCGCGCCCGACTCGGCGCGGTTGGCCGTCCAATACGACCGACTACCGGATGTCGACCTGACGGACGACCAGCGAACTTTCCTGCGTCGCCTCGCCGATGAAGCAAGTACTCAGGAACCGGTTGGCGGCGACGCGTGGCAAGCGCTCATTTTTGACGTGGCCAAGAGGGACGAAGGCCGCCCGGCCGATGGTTTCAACGCTCTCTACCAGGCGTTCCTTGGCCGGCCGAATGGCCCGCGAGCCGGCTGGCTGCTCGCGTCCCTTTCACAACCGTTCGTAATCGGCCGCCTCCAGGAGGCCGCGGGATGAGCGTCGGAATCCAGCGCCTGCGCGACGACGCCGACGCGATCCGCCAGGGCGCCCGCGACAAGGGGGACGATCCGGCGCTCGTCGAGCGGGCCCTGTCGTTCGACGCCGATCGACGGCGGCTGTCGGGTGATGCTGATTCGCTCCGCGCCCAGCGCAAGGACGTCAGCGCGCGGATGGGCGCGGCGCTCAAGTCGGGCGATGCATCGGCCGAATCACTGCGGGCAGAATCAAGAGAGCTCGGGGAGAGGATCGAGAGCCTCGAGTCGGAGCTGGGAGAGCTGGAGGGTCAGCTCGAGGACGCATTGCTCCGGATCCCGAACCCGGCCGACCCCGATGTGCCTGTCGGGCCGCCGGACGCGACTCAAACCGTTCGCGAATGGGGCGAGCCGGTCGCTCACGATGCCGATGGATGGCAGCGGAAGCCGCACTGGGAGATCGGGGAAGCGCTGGACATCATCGACCTGCCCGCCGGCGCCAAAGTCGCAGGTTCTGGTTTCCCCGTCTATCGCGGCGCCGGCGCCCGCCTGCAGCGCACGCTGATCAACCTCTTCCTCGACATCCATTCCAACGAGCACGGCATGACGGAGATCTGGCCGCCGGCGCTCGTGAATGCTGATTCCGCGAAAGGCACGGGCCAGCTGCCGGACAAGGAAGAGCAGATGTACGTCGTCACCCGCGACGACCTGTACCTCGTGCCGACCGCGGAAGTGCCGGTCACCAACATCCACCGCGACGAGATCATCGACGTGGCCCGGCTGCCCATCCGCTACGTCGCCTATTCGCCCAGTTTCCGCCGCGAGGCGGGCGCGGCCGGCGCCAAGACAAGAGGCATCCTGCGCGTCCACCAGTTCGACAAGGTCGAGATGGTCGCCTTCACCAAGCCTGAAGACTCGCCACAGATGCTCGAATCGATGACCTTGGCGGCTGAGACTGTGTTGCAGCGGCTCGGGCTGGCCTATCGGGTGCGGCTGCTGTCGACCGGCGACATGGGCTTTACGCAGTCAAAGACGTACGACCTGGAGGTCTGGGCGCCAGGAGTGGGGGAGTGGCTCGAGGTCTCGTCGGTCTCCAACTTCCGCGACTTCCAGGCACGCCGGATGAACATCCGCTACCGACCCGAAGCAGGCGCCAAGCCGGAGATCCTGCACACCCTCAACGGCTCAGGGTTGGCGCTCGCGCGCACGGTCGCGGCGCTGCTCGAGGTCTATCAGCAGCCTGACGGATCGGTGGCGTTGCCTGAGCCGCTTGCTTCGCAAATAGGTCCGCTGGGTTAGGTGCTCCTCGTCCGCTACTTCGTCGCCGGGGTCCTCTTGCTCGTTGGCCTGGTCTGGCTCGGGCAGGGACTCGGTTTCATTTCCGGCAGCTTCATGAGTGGCCAGCAGACCTGGGCCATCCTCGGCGCAGTATTCGTCGTGGTCGGAGCGTGGCTGGCGTGGGCTACGCGTCGTTCCTTACGCCGCTGACCTCAGCGCGAGGACGCGGCTTCAGTCCCACCACGATCCGTCCGATCCAGACGGCCGTCCACGCGAAGCCAAACGCAGCGACGGCGCCCGGATAGCGCTCCAACGCGCGATCGACCATGCCGGGCGGAGCCAAGGCAATTGCTACCGCACCGACAAATGTCAGCGGCCCCAGAGGATGAAAGCGGACGGAATCGCCGACGTGTCCACGAGCCAGAGCATTCCAGGACCTGGTCATTCCACAACTGGGACAGGGCCGGCCAGTGACTCGGCGAAAGGTGCAGATAGTTGGTCCGTCGCGCAGAAGTCGGGCCGGCGCAACTGCCGCGCCGACCAGGGCCAAGCGTGCGACGCGTCGCCTGTCCGTCACGGAGCTCAGGTGCGCCGAAGCGGCATGCCATTGGAGTCGTTGAGGTTGCCAACGGCAATGAGGATGATGTCGATCAGGGTCCAGATACCACAGAACCCGAGCGTGATCAGCTTCAGGACGCCCAGTCCGACGTAGCCCAGGTAGAAGCGATCGATCCCGAACGTCCCAACGAAGACAGACAAGAGCAAAGCTGTCAGCCAATCCTTGTCCGAGAAGACACCCGGGATCTCACCGGCGTGGAACCAACTTCCCTGGCCGTCGGCGCGCCTGACCATGGTGATCGCGGTGATGTACTTGGCTCTTGCCTGCGCCTGCATGTCGGGGATGCCGTATGGGCCCTCCTCGGCGCCCATGCGCTGGACGTAGAAAGTAGGCATCGGTTGGCCCATTGGCGGCTGGCCCATCGGTGGCTGATTCATGCGACTGCTCTCCCTCTGGCGTCGTTCCAGCATATCGGCCGGGTCGAGCGCTAGGACACCGCCCCAAGCGGGTGACCGTGTCGGGTCGGCTGGTTGTCGGCCTCGCGCAGGCACCGCTCGCAGATGATCAGCGGCTGCCAGGTCTGGCGAGCTCGCTGCGTTGTGTCCGCGTCTGCCACGCGGTGACACAGCTCACACCGGAACTCCATCGACTTTCTGTTCATGCTCGAAGGATGGATCACGACGAGGACGCGCCAGAGGGCCATTGGTCGCCACCACAGGGCCGACCGGCCCATCCTCGTTATGCTCTTTTCGACACGGAGAGGTGGCCGAGCGGTTTATGGCGGCGGTCTTGAAAACCGTTGACCGAAAGGTCCGGGGGTTCGAATCCCTCCCTCTCCGCCACTCTGCCCGTGCCGGGCCGACGCTTAAGCGGCT
>DASQLS010000197.1:0-7942 GCA_035629915.1 Candidatus Limnocylindrales bacterium
CGAGTTGGCGAGACGACATTCCTGGGCTACGAGACGACGACGGCCGCGGGCAGAGTCGTGGGCATTCTGCGCGATGGCACCGACTACCAGGAGCTCGAGGCACTCCCCGAGATCGAGCTCCGCGCGCCGGCCGAGGCCGTAGCCGAGATCGTCCTCGACAAGACGCCCTTCTACGCCGAGGGCGGCGGCCAGGTAGGGGATCAGGGCGTGCTGCGGTCGGCGTCGGGCGAGATCGTATTCACGGTGACCGACACGCAGCGCCCGGTACCAGGTCTCATCGTCCATCGTGGCCGCCTGCACGGCCGGCTTGCTGTGGGCGAGGAGCTGACGGCCGAGGTCGACGCCGAGCGACGCGCACGAACGATGCGCAACCACACCGGCACGCACCTGCTCCATCGCGCGCTACGCAACACGGTCGGTGAGCGTGCTCGCCAGGCCGGCTCGCTCGTGACGCCCGACTACCTGCGCTTCGACTTCCCGTTCGACCGGGCACTCACTGCCGACGAGAAGCGGTCGATCGAGGGCGAGGTCCGCCGCGTGGTGCGTGACAACAAGACGGTGACACCGAAGTTCATGTCGATGGCCGAGGCAATCGATGCCGGCGCCGACGCGTTCTTCGACGAGAAGTACGGCGAGAAGGTGCGCGTCATCTTCGTTGACGGCTTCTCACGTGAGCTGTGTGGCGGCACGCATTGCGCCTACAGCGGCGAAATCGGCAGCTTCGTGATCACCGGCGAGCGCTCGATCGGCAGCGGCATGCGGCGCATCGAGGCGCTGACCGGCGATGCCGCCGACGCCTACTTCGACTCGCGCGTCGCATTGCTCGACCAGGTGACCGAGGAGGCCGGCGCGAGGTCGCCCGAGGCACTCCCGGATCGGCTGCGTGAGCTCCAGGAAAAGAATCGCGACCTCGAACGCCGCCTCCGCGCCGGCGGCAGCGGCCAGGCACGACCGGGCGAGCTCGCGCGCACCGCACAGTCCGTCGACGGAACTCGCTTCCTCGGCTACTCGGCGCCGTTCGAATCGATGAAGGAGCTGCAGAGCTTCGCTCGCGCTCTGCGATCCGAGCTCGGAGCGGGCGTGATCGCGCTTGCACTCGAGTCCGACGAGCCGCAGCTGTTCGTGACCGTGAGTGACGATCTCGTCGCTCGCGGCATCAGCGCCGGCGCGCTGGTCGGCGAGGGAGCACCGGTGATCGAAGGTCGCGGAGGCGGCCGGCCGGAGATGGCCCAGGCACGCGGCACACGCCGTGATCGGCTGCCCAGCGCGCTGACCGCGATCCGCGAGGCGCTCCAGGCCACGCTGCGCAACAGCTCCGACGGCACTCCCACTTCGTAGCAGTGGCCTTCTGGCGCCGATTCCTGCAGCGTCCTGAGTCAGAGCGGCTGACTGCCTGCACCGCTCTCGACGTCGGGACCGAGTTTGCCAAGGCGCTCGTGTTCGAGATCGAGGAATCAGGAACGGCGATCGTGCGTGGCGTCGGGCGCCGGCGGCAGGGCCTGGCGCACATGCAGTCGGGCACGGTGGCCGACATATCGGCCGTGGTCGACAACTGCCAGGTGGCGCTCGCGGAGGCGGAGGAGATGGCCGGCTTCCGCTCGAACCAGGTGATCATCGGCATCGCCGGCGAGCTGGTCAAAGGCTTCACCACGGGTCTCAGCCAGGAGCGCAAGAAGCCCGATCAGCAGCTCAGCGCGCGCGAACTGGACACGATCATCGACACGGTCCAGCACGAGGCGCTCAAGGACGCCGAGCGGACGGTGACCTGGGAAACGGGGCTGCCCAACGTCGATATTCGCCTCGTTCACGCGGCGGTCACCGCGGCCACGATCGATGGCTACACGGTCACAAACCCCGTTGGATTCCACGGCCGCCACGTGCGCATCAGCATCTTCAACGCCTTCGCCCCGCTGATCCACCTTGGCGCGCTGCAGACGGTCGCCAGCATGCTCGACCTGGAGCTTGTCGCGATCGTCGCCGAGCCGTACGCCGTGGCGCGCTGCATGGACGACGAGCAGGTCCAGCAGGCCGGCGCGCTGTTCATCGACGTCGGCGGTGGCACGACCGACATCGCGCTCGTTCGCCAGGGCGGCATCGAGGGCACGCGCATGTTCGCGCTCGGCGGCCGAGCCTTCACCAAGTCGCTCGCCGACCGGCTCGAGCTGCCCTTCGCGTTGGCCGAAGAGATCAAGGTCGACTTCGCCAAGGGCCTCAAGATCGATCGCCAGGAGGAAGTCGCCGAGATCATCGCCGAGGACGTGGCGGTCTGGGCGGCAGGCGTTGAGCTGGTGCTCGAGGAGTTCGCCAAGTCGGGCATGCTGCCCGGCCGGCTGTACCTGTGTGGTGGAGGCGCCCGACTGCCGCAGATCGGCGCCGCGCTGCGTGACCCCGCGTTTGCCAAGCATCTGCCGTTCGCGCGTCCGCCCCAGGTCGAGGCAATCACGGTCGACCAGGTGGCGCAGGTGATCGACACGACCGGGCTGCTGATCGACGAGCAGGACATCCCGCCGATGGCCCTCGCTCACCAGGCGCTCGAGATGAGCGCGCCCGAGGCGCCGCTCGATGGCGCGTTGCGCCGAGTGTTGCGCCAGATGAAGGTCTGAGTTGATGAAGCTGATTGCCTCCGCCTGCTGATGTCGGTTTGTTACCTCGAGATCGACGACGAGATAACGGGCGCGATCGGTCGCATCCGTGCGGTTACCGATGACGAGGTCATCGTCGTCGTCCCGCCTGGCTCGCGCATCGCGACCAGCAGGATCAACTTCAAGCTGCTCGGCAAGGAGGCCAACGAGCGGCGGCTGAACATCGTCGCGGTCAGCGACGAGCCGCAGGTTCGCGCCCTGGCGATCTCGGCCGGCATTCCGACGTACGACTCGCTCCCCGCCGCCGAGCAGGCGCTGGCCAAGTTCCGTGACGCGGACCGGCGACTGGCCGAGCGCGCCGGCCGGTCGCCAGACGAGCCTCCCGCGCCGCCCCGCGCCACTGCTTCCGCCTCTGCGGGAGTTGCCGCCTCGGGCGACGTTCCGACCGAAACGATGGTGTTGCCCAGCCCATTGCGCGAGGCGCCGTCGGTAGAGGGACGTGCCCGGCCCGCGACGCCTGATTCGTCCGCTGGCGCGTCGACTGCCGCGACTGCAGCGACGTCCGTGCTGCCTGCATCTGTAGGGCCGACAGCCGTAGCGGCCGGCACACCGGCTGCCGCGGACACGCTAGCCACGCGGCGGCAGCGCAAGCAGAGCCGCGTCAGCATTGCGCCGTTAGTCGTGATCGGACTGTTGCTGTTGCTCGTGGCCGGCGTCGGCTACGGCGCGTACACGTTCCTGCCGACGGCAACGATCACCATCACTCCATCGACGACCGAGCTGCGACCGTCGCCTTTCGCCGTCACGGCCGATCCGCACGTCGCCGTTGTCGACGTGCCCGCGGGCGTCGTTCCGGCCGAGCTGGTGGAGCTGCCGCTCCACGTCACCGGCACGTTCCCGGCGACCGGTGTCGAGACGCGCGAGACGCGAGCGGCCGGCCAGGTCCGCTTCAGGAGCGAGAACACACTCGACCAGGTTGCGGTCCCGGACGGGACGGTAGTCGCCACCGCCGACGGGACACAGTTCCTGACGACCCAGGCAGCAACTATCCCACGCGCGGACTTCGCGACCAGCACGCCGGGGACAGTCGACGTGCCGGTGCGTGCGGTTGAGGCCGGGCCGCGCGGCAACGTGCCCGAAGGATCGATCAATCAGCTGCCCGCGCCGATCGCCGCCCAGCTGGTCAGCGTGCGCAACCCCAGGCCGACCGACGGCGGCCAGCGGATCGAGGAAGCGTCGGTAACGCGCGCCGACTACGACGCGGCCGTCGATTCGCTCGCCGGCCAGCTCGACGGAGCGCTGGAGGCCGCCCTCGCCGATCCGAACAGCGTGCCGCGCGGCCTGACGACATATCCATCCACGGCCACCTTCGGCGAGGGACGTCCCGATCAGCCGGCCAACGCCGTGGTGGGCACGGTCGCGCCCTCGTTCAGCCTCGGGCTGGAAGCGCCGGGAACGGTCGTCGCCGTCAACGAGGCACTGGTGGACGAGCTGGCCGCCGCGCGCGTCCGCACGGGCCTGTCCGCCGACCAGCGTCTGCTCGGAGATCAGGTCGCAAGTGGCCGATCCAGCGGCGAGGTGGAGGGCGAGACGGTCGTCTATGAAGTGGCGCCGACTGCGCTCGTGTTCAGCGCTCCCGACGACGCAGAGCTGGCGACTCTGATCCGCGGCAAGTCGGTTGAAGAGGCGCGCCAGGCGCTCGCCCGCTACGGTGACGTGACCATCGAAATGTGGCCAGAATTCATCGACCGTATCCCGGACCAGGCGGCACGCATCCGGGTCAACGTAGCGCCGCCGGGGGCCGAATCGTGACCCGGCTGCTCGGCATTGACCTCGGCGAGCGGCGCATTGGCCTGGCCATTGCCGACACCGCCACGGGCGTCGTTCGGCCGCTGTCGACGATCCGCCGCGCGGATCCGCAGCGTGACGCGACGACCCTGGGCCGCGTGGCAAGCGAGCAGCGCGTAGACGAGCTGGTGGTGGGTCTGCCGCTCAACATGGACAGCAGCGAAGGCACGCAGGCGGCGGCAACCCGTGAATGGGCCGCGCTCATCGCCGTGGCACTCCGGCTGCCGCTGGCCTGGCGCGACGAGCGACTCACGAGCGAGTCGGCGGAGCGTCGAGTCGGCGCCGCGCGGCGGGGCCGCTCTGGCGGCCCGCCGTCGTCCGCATCTCGCAACGCGCAGCGCGCCCGGGTCGACCGAGAGGCGGCCGCCGCAATCGCTCAGGCCGAGCTGGATGCCCGGATTGAGGCCGCGCTGCCCTCGGGCACCGACGACACATGAGCGACCGCTACTCGGGCCGGCCGCCGAACGGCGAGCGGCCGGTTTATCCGCGCCGCGATCGAGCCGAGATCGAGGCCCACGTCAAAAGCCGCGAGAAGCACGTCGCCGAGGCCCAGGTTCGTGCTCGGGAGCGCCAGCAGTCGGCATCGGGCCGGCGCGGCTCGATCGCGGCGCGTCGGAAGGCAAGCAGCAATCGACGGTGGGCGATCATCGCCGCCTCGGTGGTGTCGATCCTGCTCATATCGTGGGTCGTAGTGCCGCCCGCGTTCGGGGGAGTCGTGCGCTCGCTGGCTGAGAGCAATCCGGATTTGATGCGCTTCGGCGTCGTGTCCGAGGCCGTCGGATCGGTGATGGCCGACCGGCCCGACACTCCAGCCGGCACCGATCCGACGCCGGTCGAGTTCGTCATCGAGCCAAACACGGGTAACCAGGAGATCGTCAACGCACTCGTCGATCGTGAGATCGTCACCGATCGCCTCGCCCTGAACTGGGTCCTTGCAACCGAGGGCGGTTTCGACAACCTGAAGGCCGGTACTTACATGCTCACCCGGACAATGTCGCCGCGCGAGGTCGCGGCGACTCTCCAGGGAGCGCCCGTCACCGGCGGCGACGGCGTGGCGGTCGCGCTGCGCCAGGGGCTGCGCCTCGAACAGATCGTCGCCTACCTCCAGACGCTGCCGCTCGACAACCTCGACGCGGAGGAGCTGTACGCCATGGCTACGGCCCCGTCCGCCGAGCTGCGCGACCAGTTCAAGTGGCTGAGCGTCATTCCCGAGGGGCGCAGCCTCGAGGGCTTCCTCGGATCCGGCATCTTCGAGGTGCCGGTCGACATCGACGCCACGGGCATGCTCGAGACGCTTCTGCAGCGCTTCGAGGACAGTCCGTCGCTCGCCGTGCTCCAGGACGCCGAGGAGCGCGGCGTCAATGTCTACGAGATGGTCATCCTCGCATCGATCGTTGAGCGCGAGGCGATCCTTGACGCCGAGCGGGCGCTGATCGCCGGTGTCTACCAGAACCGACTCGACGGTCTGCTCCAGACACGCCTGCTGCAGGCCGATCCAGTCGTGATCTACGCCAAGGACACGATGCTCTTGCGCGACCTGCACATCAGCGAGTGGCCGGAATACCGTTTCTGGACCCTCGACGGACTCGGCCCCATCGCCGATTTCGTGGTCACCGACGATCTGGCCGGGTACCAGGTCTACGACTCGCGCGGCCTGCCGCCGGGTCCGATTGCGACTCCGAGCACACTGTCGCTTGAGGCAGCGCTCAGCCCGAACCAGGCAGACGGCTTCCTCTACTTCCTGGCCAAGGGCGACGGCAGCAACGCGCACGCGTTCGCGCGCACATACGAGGAGCACTTGCACAACATCGACGTCTTCTTCCGCGGAGCGACACCCAATCCGTCGCTCTCGACCGACGGCCCGACCGAGCTCCCAACGGCCCTCCCGGCAGACCCGCCCACGGCGGTCCCCACGCAGTGACCGAGATCCTGACCCGCGTCCCCGGTCCGCCTTCGGAGGCCGACCTGCAGCGCTGGCGCGACGCCGATGCGGTGGCTCGGCCACTCCGCCTGTCGGTGCTCCGGCAGCGGATGGCGGAGGAGAGGATCGACGCCTACTTCGGAGTGCGCCGCGAGAACATCCGCTATCTGACCGGCCTCGAGCTGGCAGAAGGCGAGGAGAAGGTGGCCGGCAACTCGGGCCAGTTCCTCGTCGCCGCGGACGAGGTGGTCGTCTTCGCCGACTCGCGCTACACGGTCCAGGCGCGTGAGCAGTGCTCCGGCGCGCGAGTCGAACGGGTCTACAACGACCTCGTGACGCGCTGGCCGGAGCTGCTCGCCGAAGCGGGTGGCGCGCGCCGGGTCGCGGTCGAGGCAGGTTTCGTGAGCCAGGCGATGTGGCAGCGCTTGGCGGCCGCCGCGCCCGATGTCGAGCTGGTGCCGATCGAGAACTGGGTAGAGCAGCAGCGGCAGGTCAAGGAGCCTTCGGAGATCGAGCGGATCGCGTCGGCCTGCGCGGTCGCCGACGCGGCACTCGAGCGCCTGTTGCCGTCGATCGTGCCCGGCACGACCGAGGCAGAGCTCGCCTTGAGCCTCGAGTGGGAGATGCGCGGCAACGGCGCCGAGGCGCTCGCCTTCGATGTCGCGTGCCTTTCCGGGCCGCGTGCCGCTCTTCCCCACGGCTCGCCCGGTACGCGCCGAATCGCGGCCGGCGAAGTTCTGCTGTTCGACTTCGGCGCGCAGGTTGCCGGCTACCGATCGGACATGACCCGGACTCTGTTCGTCGGTGACCCGCGGGCCGACGATCTTGAGATCTACGCACTCGTTGCGCGTGCCCAGCAGGCGTCGATCGATGCGCTGGCGCACGCACTCGCCGCTGGCGAGCGCCCAAACGGTCGTGCCATCGACGGCGTTGCGCGCGACGTTATTCGCAACTCCGGCCACGGCGACCACTACGGCCACGGGCTGGGTCATGGCATCGGCCTCGCAACGCACGAGATGCCGTCCCTTGGAGTCTCCGCGCCCGAGACGCCGCTGCCCTCACCGACGGTCTTCTCGGTCGAGCCGGGCGTCTATCTCGATGACGTGATGGGGGTGCGCATCGAGGACCTGGTGCTGTTCGACGCCGAGGCGGGGCGAATCGAGCGACTGACCATGTTTCCGCGCGAGGTGACGGTTGTCGGGTAACCCGAGATCTTCGGCTAGCATTCGGCCGTGATTTCGACAGGAGAGCTCAAGCGCGGAATCGTCATCGAGCTCGATGGCGAGATCTGGCAGGTGCTCGAGTACCACCACATCAAGATGGGCCGCGGTTCGGCGCAGGTGCGCATCAAGCTGCGCAACGTCAAGCGCGGCCAGACCGTCGAGAAGACCTTCCAGGCCGGGGAGAAATGGCCCCGCGCCTACCTCGAGCAGCGCCAGGTCCAGTTCCTGTATCGCGACGGCGACGACTTTCACTTCATGGACAGCACGTCGTATGAGCAGTTCTCGCTGACTGCCGAGAAGCTTGGCGAGGCCGCGCAGTACCTGACCGACGGCATGACCCTCGACCGCACCACTTACGAGACCGAGAC
>DASQLS010000198.1:0-3966 GCA_035629915.1 Candidatus Limnocylindrales bacterium
GAAGCTGCCGATTTCGCCGCTGTAGGCGCAATGCGTGCCGCCACACAGCTCACGTGAGAAGCCGTCAACGAAGATGACGCGCACCTTCTCGCCGTACTTCTCGTCGAAGAACGCGTCGGCGCCGGCATCGATTGCCTCGGACATCGACATGAACTTGGGCGTCACCGTCTTGTTGTCGCGCACCACGCGGCGCACCTCGGCCTCGATCGACCGCTTCTCGTCGGCGGTGAGTGCCCGGTCGAAGGGGAAGTCGAAACGCAGATAGTCGGGCGTCACGAGCGAGCCGGCCTGGCGCGCACGCTCGCCGACCGTGTTGCGCAGCGCGCGGTGAAGCACGTGCGTGCCGGTGTGGTTGCGCATCGTTCGTGCCCGTCGCTCGGCGTCGACCTCCGCCGACAGCTCGTCACCAACAGCCAGCCGGCCGTGCAGCCGGCCGCGATGGACGATCAGGCCCGGTACCGGGCGCTGCGTGTCCGTCACGGTGAAGAGGACCTCGCCCGACGTGGAGCGCAGCACGCCCTGATCCCCAACCTGGCCGCCACCTTCGGCGTAGAAGGGCGTCATGTCGAGGACGACCTCGGCTACGGCTTCGGCCGGCGCCCGGAGCTCGATCTCGGGGAGTGCCTCGAGCTCCTGGTAGTCGGTGCCATCGCGCAGAATGCCCACGACTCTGCCCGCGGCCGTCGTCGTCTCGTAGCCCAGGAATGTCGTCTCGCCAACTCGGCTTGCGATCTGTCCGTACAGCGCCTGGGAGCTCGCCTGGCCGGCCATGTCGGCCTTTCGCCCGCCTCGGCTGCGCTCACGCTGCTCTTCCAATGCCTTCTCGAAGCCAGTCCGATCGACGCGCACGCCGTACTCGGCGCCCAGCTCCTCGGTCAGGTCGATCGGGAAGCCGTACGTGTCATGCAGACGGAAAGCGACCTCACCGGGCAGCAGCGGTGAATCGGCCGGCAGGTTCTCCGCCCGGACGCCGACCCTTCGATCATTCGAGGTGAGCGGGATCAGCGCCTCCTCGAAGTGGATGACTCCAGCGTCGAGCGTTCGCTGGAACTGGCGCTCCTCGGCGGCGATGACGCTGTGGATCTCGGCTCGACTGTCAGTCAGGAACGGATATGCGCCCTGCATCGTGTCGACAACGACGCCCGAAAGGTCGGCGAGGAACGGCTCGTGCCGGCCCAGGAGTCGGCCGTGCCTGACGGCGCGACGGAGAATCCGGCGCATGACATAGCCGCGCCCATCATTAGACGGCCGGATGCCGTCCGCGACCAGGAAGGTGAGCGCGCGGATGTGATCGGCGATGACCTGGTAGCTGAAGCGCTCCGCCTCGAAAGTCTCCGGGTCGTGGCCCAGCAGTTTGCGCATCGCCTCGTGGATCGCCTGGAAGATGTCGATGTCGTAGTTGGTCGGCACTCCCTGCAGGACCGAGCACAGCCGCTCGAAGCCCATTCCGGTGTCGACGCTCGTGAAGGGCAGCGGCACACGCGGCCCATCTGGCAGCTGGTCGAACTCCATGAACACCAGGTTCCAGATCTCCAACCAGCGCGGGCAGTTCTCGTCGTGGTCGGGGATGCAATGCGGCCCCTCGGACAAGTGGGCGCCTCGGTCGAAGTGGATCTCGCTGCATGGACCACACGGACCGGTGTCGGCCATGCGCCAGAAGTTGTTGTCGTCCCCATTGTCGACGTCGCCCCAGATCGCCATCCGCTCTTCGGGCATGCCGACCTCGCGCCAGTAGCGGCGGGCGTCCTCATCGTCCTTGTAGGTCGTCGCCCCGAGACGCTCGAAGGGGATCTGGTAGACGGTCGTCAGTAGCTCGACTGCCCACTGAATGGCCTCGCGCTTGAAGTAGTCGCCGAAGCTCCAGTTGCCAAGCATCTCGAAGAAGGTGTGGTGGCGCGTGGTCCGACCCACTTCCTCGAAATCATTGTGCTTGCCGGCGACGCGCAGGCAGCGCTGAACGTCGACCGCGCGCTTGTACGAGCGCGTCTCCGCGCCAGTCAGGACTTCCTTGAACTGGACCATGCCCGAGTTGGTGAAGAGCAATGTCTGGTCGCCGGCTGGTACCAGCGAGGCGCTGGGCACGACGGTATGTCCTCGCTCGGCAAAGAAATCGAGGAAGCGCTGTCGGATCTCCGCGGCCGGCATCGTTGGGATCGACGCGCCGTCCTCGCGGATGGTGCGGTCGGACATGACCTAAGAGTAGCGAAAGGCAGGCCTTTCCTTGGCCCACGTTCCGCGCTTAGCCGGCCGATTAGTCACTCTGCGAGTGATAAGTCCGCCCAGGACCCGATTCGACCCGTCACCGACTCTCTGCCGGACGTATAAGTCATGGCCCGACTGAATCGTCAGAGGAGGACCCTCAGGCGGGCATTTGACCTCGAACTTCAGCCCCCACCGGACGTATCAGTCACCCGGTGACTGGTACGCGTCGCTGTCGTACATCGCCTCGCGAGGGTAGCGCGACGTAAGATGCGGGCACATGTCGGTTGAGTCAGTTGGGCTGACGTGCCCGCGTTGCGATACGCCGGTGCCGGCAGACGCAAGGTTCTGCCCAAGCTGCGGCATGTCGCTCGCCGATCCGGCTGGCCCGGACGCCACGGCTGAAGCACTCCACGCCCGCATCTCCGCGGCTACACCGGCGCCGCTCGTGGACAAGATGCGCAGCGCCAAGCTGACCGGCGAGCGCAAGCCGGTCACGGCCCTCTTCGCCGATGTGGTCGGCTCCACCACGCTCGCCGAGCGGATGGATCCCGAGGACTGGACACAGATGATGAACGAGGCGTTCGACCTCATGTCGAAGGCCATCTTTCGCTACGAGGGCACCATCGCCCAGCTCCAGGGCGATGCCCTGGTGGCGTTCTTCGGGGCGCCGGTTGCGCACGAGGACGATCCCGAACGGGCCGTGCTGGCCGCGTTGGAGATGGTCGCCCAGACAGACGAGTTCGCCCGTCAGCTCAAGCAGTCGCACGGCATTGACTTCCGGATTCGGGCCGGTATCAATACCGGACCCGTAATCGTTGGCAACGTTGGCAGCGACCTGCGCTACGAGTACACGGCGCTCGGCGACGCAGTCAACGTCGCCGCGCGGGTGCAGACCGCGGCTGAGCCCGGCACGGTGCTCATCACCGATCAGACACACCACCTGGTTGGCAACACGTTCGACGTAGTCGATCTCGGGCCGGTCGAGGTCAAGGGCAAGGCTGAGCCCATCCACCTGTTCAAGGTCCTGGGCTCACGCTCTGATCCGGGTCGGAAGCGTGGCCTGGAATCGGTTGGTCTTTCGAGCGACCTCGTGGGGCGGGAAGCAGAGCTGCGGACCCTGCGCGAGCTGTTCGACGTGACTCGCGCCGGACGTGGACGGCTGGCGCTGTTGCTGGGCGAGCCGGGCCTCGGCAAGAGCCGACTGCTCGCGGAGCTGCACTCCACAACCGGGGAGCTGTCGCCGGCGGCGACCTGGATCGAGGGTCGCTGCGTCAGCTACGGTCGCACGCTTCCGTACCACCTCGTATTCGACCTCGTCCGATCCATGCTCGGATTGCCCCAGCTGGGCGCCGACCTCGTACCGCGCTCGGCGCTGGACGAACGGCTGACCGAGCTGCTCGGCGACGAGGCGCAGGACTCGGCGGTCTACTTTGCTCACCTGCTCGGGATGCCCCTCTCGATCGATGAGACTGAGCGCGTCCAGGTGGACCCCGATGCGCTCCAGGGTCGGTACGTCGCGGCGCTCCACCGGACCCTGCGGGCGATCTCCGAGAGAGGACCTGTGGTGCTCGTCTTCGAGGACATCCACTGGGCCGATCCGGCCTCGGTCGAAGTCGTCATCCAGCTCTTGTCGCTCGTCTCAACGCTGCCCGTGCTGACGATCTTCTCGGGACGCGGGGAGACAGATGTACCCGGATTCCGGCTCATTGCCCATCCGCGCTCCCTGTTCGGTGACGCCTTGTCCGAGATCCGGCTTCAACCGCT
>DASQLS010000199.1:0-4547 GCA_035629915.1 Candidatus Limnocylindrales bacterium
GACGGGCAGGTTGGGCACCTCCGGGAAGCCGCTGCGGATCAGGCGCAGCGGTTCGCCGGCGGTGTGGAGGTCCATCGTCTGGATCGTGAGTCGGTCCTCACGCTGGGAGTCCGTCGTGTCATCCGCGATGAAGGCGGGCTCGAGCTCCGGCTCGACCGCCAGCTCGGGCTCGGGTTCGAGTCCGGGCTCGGATTCGAGCTCTGGCTCGGGTTCAAGCTCGGGTGGTGCGAACTGCTCTGCGCCGGGGTCGCTCGTGGACGCCTCGAACTCGTCGGTCGGCGCACTGGATTGGGCAATGGTGACCGTGCGCTCCTCGGCCGCCTGGGGCGCCTCGTCACGGGCGAGTCCGTTTCGGCCGACCGGCTCGTCGCCCGCCGGCGTGCGATATGTAACCGCGAGCAGGAAGCCCTGCGAGTTCTGGACCCAGTTGTGGCTGATGGGTGAGTACCTGGCGGCAGCCGCCCGGCCAGCATCGGCCCGATAGGCCTGCTCGACCTCGGCCCTCGTGGCGGCGCGGTAATGGCGCACGATGCTGCGCCCGATCAGCTTTGCTTCCACGTATGCCTCGTCCTAACCCTGCGAGCCAACCGTACCCCTCCTCGGCTAACCGACCACCGCCGCGCTAATCCTCACCTAACCGCACACGCCGCGTTGCGCATCCGAAGTACTAACTCGCCGACCGTCATTGGTCCCATCCTTCAAACCAGCGTATATCTGGAATCGGCATTTCGAACAAGCCGCGTCAAGCGTGGCGACCTGTTTCTGTTGCTCACGGGCACCCACAAACAGACACGAACAGGTGGCGCCTCAGCGCCGCCGCGGATGGGCACCGATCAAGCGCGCCACCGTGGGCTGGCCGGCCAAACGCATCAGCCGCCGCACGCTGCCTGACGGCATACGTGACAGGGTTCGGACCAGGTCGTCGAGCTCGTCCTCAGGGATCTCGGACAACGTACCCAACAGTCGATCGAGCGTTTCCTGATCCTGACGTTCGAGCACCGCGAATAGTTTTCGGAGTGACTCCGTATCGGCCCTGATGACTGCCGAGAGAGCGTGGTCGAACTGCCGCACAAATCCGAGCAGTGACTGAAGGCGTGTCTGGAGCAACTCGGCTTCTTCGCGGTCGGAGGCTGAGCGTGCCTCGATCAGGCACTGTTCGAGAATGGCGATCACGGGGTCGCCCTCGCGCTTCTTGCGAGACTCGATCACGCGGTGAAACCACTCCCAGTGATCGTCGAGCGCAACCCATGCCCGACCAGCCGGTCCGCGCCGCCCGCTGCGCCTCGGCTCCTCGGCACGCCTGACAATGCCCCACTCCTCGCAGCTCGCAAGGGCCAGCCGGATGGCGCGGTGGCTCAAACCGAGCGCCTCGCGCAGCTCCGCGTCGGTGACCGGGCCGCCATGCGCGAGGAGGTAACCCTGGACCGCAGCGGTCGATGGTGCCACTCCCCATGCGGCACCCATCTCGCTCCACGCCACGGCGAACCGGCGACGGATCCGTTCCGTCGGTGACAGGCTCGGATCGTCGGTTAGCCGATGGTCGACGGTCATGGCTTGGGTGCTCATATTCGTTAAACGATGGTAACGAGTAACCAGCGGGAGTAGCAGTCGGCGGTCCAGATCGGCCTCAAGCACGCGCTAACCTCCGAGGGTGGAGCGCTGGGGCGAGGTTGACCGCTACATAAGCGACGTCTTCGGACTGGATGACCCGGTCCTGGACGAGGCGGTCCGCGCGACAGAGGCGGCGGGGATGCCGCAGATCCAGGTCTCGGCCGTGCATGGCCGGCTGCTGCAGGTGTTGGCGCGGACGGTGAACGCACGGCGCATCCTCGAGATCGGCACACTCGGCGGTTACAGCGCGATCTGGCTGGGCCGCGTGCTGCCGCTCGACGGCCGGCTGGTGACGCTCGAGCTCGAACCGCGCCACGCCGAGGTCGCACGCAGCAACATCGACCGTGCGGGATTGAGCGACCGCGTCGAGGTGCTCGTCGGGCCGGCGGTGGAGACACTGCAGCGGCTGGTCGACGACGCGACCGAGCCGTTTGACCTCGTGTTCATCGATGCCGACAAGGAGAACTATCCGAGCTACCTCGAGCTGTCGATCAAACTCGCTGGGCCGGGCACTTTGATCGTCGCCGACAACGTCGTTCGCCAAGGCCAGGTCGCCGACCCGAGCAACGCCGATCCGCGCGTTCAGGGCGTCCGCCGCTTCAACGAGCTGCTCGCAGCGGACGCCCGACTGACCGCCACGGTGATGCAGACCGTGGGTGCCAAGAGCTACGACGGGCTCGCTCTCGCGGTGGTGCGCGACAGCAAATAGGCTTGCGGCGATGAAGCGCCGCCGACTGCCGCTCCTTGCGCTCTTCGCGGCCGACGCGATCTCAGTCACCGGCAACGTGCTCGCCCTCGTCGCCGTGCCGTGGTTCGTCCTCGAGCTGACCGGGAGCGCCGCACTGACCGGCATCACCGCGTTCTTTTCAGCGCTGGCGTCGCTGCTCGCCGCGTTCTTCGGCGGGGCGCTCGTCGACCGGGTCGGGTTCCGACGGATGTCGGTCCTCGCCGACATAGCCAGCGCGGCGGCAATCGTCGCCATTCCGATCATTCAGCTGACCGTAGGCATCGAGCCGTGGCAGCTGATGATCCTCGTCTTCCTCGGCGCGCTGCTCGACGCGCCGGGAACGGCTGCGCGGACCTCGATGTTGCCCGACCTCGCCGAGCTCGCCGGCTGGCCGATCGAGCGCGCCACCGGGTTGTCGCAGGCCGTGCGTCGCGGCGCGATCCTGGTTGGCGCGCCGATCGCCGGCGCACTGATCGTGATCGTCGGCACGCAGGGCGTCTTCCTGATCGACGCCGTCAGCTTCCTCGTTTCTGCTGTCCTGATCGGCGTGCTGACGCCGGCGATCGCGTACCACGAGCCGAGCGAGGAAGAGGAAGCGGAGGCGGCCGCCGAGCTCGAGTCGCCGCGCTCCGGACGCCGGCGCTACATCGACGACCTGCTGATCGGGCTCCGCTTCGTCTGGAAGGACCGACTCGTGCGCGCGATCGTGCTGACCGTGATGGTGACCAACTTCCTCGACTCGCCGCTGCTCGGGGTGGTGCTGCCGGTGTACGTCAAGGAGGTCTACGGCTCGTCGGTCGAGCTCGGACTGCTGTTCGGGATCTTTGGTGGTGCGGCGCTGCTGGGTGCAATCGGCTACGGCATGATCGGCCAGCGTCTGCCGCGGCGGCTCACTTTCTCGATTGCCTTCGTGATCGTCGGGTTGCCGTTCTGGGTGCTCGCCCTGCAGCCGCCGTTCGGCATCGCGCTGATCGCCTTCTTCGTCGTCGGCCTGGCGGCCGGCCCAATCAACCCGATCATCAGCACCGTCATCTTCGAACGCGTTCCGCGCCACGTTCGCGGCCGGGTGATGAGCTCGATCACGGCTGCTGCCTTTGTCGCCATGCCGCTGGGCATGCTTGTATTCGGCTTCATCAGCCAGCAATTCGGTGTCATCACCGCGATCGTGATCATCGCCGCGAGCTACCTGGCCGTGACGCTGGCGACGTTCGTGAACCCGGCGTACCGCGAGATGGACCGACCACCCGGCGGAGCCACGACCTCAGCGCCAGCCGAGGCTTGAGCGACATGTCCAACCCAGCTCAGCGCGCCGAGCCACGCGGCATCGGCACGTCCGGCGCGCGCGATCCGCTGGCGCGCGAGGTGAAGCTGCTCGGTGCGTTGCTCGGCCAGGTGATCGTCGAGCAAGAGAGCGAGCGCGCTCTCGATCTGGTCGAAACGGTGCGCCGGGCGACGATCGCCATACGTCGTGGGCAGGACGCCGAGCAGCAGCGCGTGCGGCTGACGCGCACGGTCGAGGCGCTCGATGTGAGCGACCTGGAGACGCTCATCCGTGCCTTCAGTCTCTACTTTCAGCTCACCAACCTTGCCGAGGAGAAGCAGCGAATCAGGCGGCTCCGGCAACGCCAGCGCTCTGCCGGCACGTCCGGCGGCGCGGTCGTCGAGTCGGTCGCCGCCGCAGTCGCTGCGCTCGGGCAGCATGGAATGAGTGGCGAGGCCCAATCGGAGCTGTTCGACCGGCTGTCGGTCGTACCCGTGCTGACCGCACACCCGACCGAAGCTCGCCGCCGAACGCTGCTGGTCGGGCTGCGGCGCGTCTATCGGCTGCTCGATCAGCTTGACGACCCGCGACTGACGCCCGCCGAGGACGGCGAGATCCGCCGCCGGCTGCGCGAGGAGATCTCGATCCTGTGGCACACGGCGCCGATCCGCTCGACGTCGCCGGGACCACTGGACGAGGTTCGCAGTGCCCTGGCCGTGTTCGACGAATCGCTCTTCGTCGTAACGCCGCGCCTCTACCGCGCGGTTGACCGGGCGTTAGGCACTGTTGGGGGAGGGCAGGTCAAGTCGTTCCTGCGCTGGGGATCGTGGATCGGTGGCGATCGCGACGGAAACCCGAACGTGACCGCGGCGACGACGCGCGACGCGATGGCCATCCAGGCCGACCACGTCCTGCGCGCCTATGAGCAGGTGTGTCGCCGACTGGCGC
>DASQLS010000200.1:0-24530 GCA_035629915.1 Candidatus Limnocylindrales bacterium
GATCGCCTTTGGCTGCACCGAGAACTCGGCCGAGGAACCGATCCTCACGCCGACTTCAACGCCTGGTGCGTCGCCGGCCGCTTCGCCATCGGGATCGCCCGAAGCCTCGCCATCGGGATCGCCCGAGGCATCTCCTTCGGCATCTGCTGAGGCGTCGCCCTCGGCATCTCCATAGGTCGTGGCACGAGCCGCCGGGAGGGGCGGCTCTGAAATCCGGCCACCTCGCTGGCGGCGACACGCAATGTGTCGCCGCCAGCAATACTTCCCAACGTGGACCAGCTGCCCGGACAACCGGCTCTGACTTGCGTGATCTGCGGCTCCGAGCTCGTTGGCGAGCCTGACGACCAGCCCGACTGGCCGACCGGCCCGATGTGCGGCAACTGCTATCAGTCGCGCGAGATGGACAACGAGCTGTGGTGGTCCGAACACGCCACCTCCGAGACCGAGAGCACCTAGATGGCGCGCGAGTCATACGACGCGATCGTTGTCGGTCTTGGCGCCATGGGCAGCTCAGCCGCCTACCAGCTGGCCAGTCGCGGCGCCCGCGTGCTCGGTCTCGAGCAGTTCACGGCGGCTCATGAGCTGGGCTCTTCGGGCGGCCTGACGCGCATCATCCGTCTCGCCTATTTCGAGCATCCCGACTACGTGCCCCTGTTGCGCGCGGCGTGGGAGCTGTGGCCGCAGATCGAGCTCGAGGCTGGCGTGGCGCCCGGGCAGATGATGCAGGTCACCGGTGGCCTGTACTCCGGTCGCCGGGGAAGTGCAGTGCTTGGAGGCTCACTGCGCAGTGCGCAGGAGCACGGCCTGGCACACGAGCTGCTCAACGCCGACGAGTCGCGTCACCGGTTTCCGCAGCTGCAGATCGACGACGACATGCAGACGCTCCACGAGCCGCTCGCGGGCATCCTCTTCGCGCCGCGCTGCATCTCCGGCCATTTGAAGCTTGCCGAGCGCCACGGAGCAGAGCTTCGGTTCAACGAGCGAGTCACCGGCTGGGCCTCGGACGGCGACGGGCTGAAGGTGACGACCGACAAGGGCAGCTACTCGACGGCCAGGATCGTGGTTGCCGCCGGAGCGTGGCTGCCCCGAGTCGCGCCGGAGCTCGCGCTGCCACTGACCGTCGAGCGCAATGCCCTCTTCTGGTTCCAACCCGTCGCGCAGCCCGAGATATTCGCCGCCGACCGGCTGCCGGTGTGGATCATGGAGCTCGACGACGAGCACGCCTTTTACGGCTTTCCGACCGTGCCTCTGACCGACGACCTGCCTGCTCAGGGCGCCAAGGTGGCTCGTCACCATGGCGGTCGGCCTGTGGATCCGGAGACGGTCGACCGCGAGGCGACTGAGGCCGATGAAGTCGCCGTGCGCGACTTCATTCGCGGTTACATGCCGCTCGTCGATGGAGAGCGGCTCGACTCGCGCGTGTGCATGTACACGAACACGCCCGACTTCAACTTCGTGCTCGACTTTCACCCGGCCGACGACCGCGTCGTAATCGCCTCACCGTGCAGCGGCCACGGCTTCAAGTTCTCGAACATCATCGGCCGGATCGCTGCCGATCTGGTCCTCGACGGCGGCACCGAATTCGCGATCGACTTCCTGTCAATTGGGCGATTCGCGAACAAATAGCTCCGCCAAGCGCGACGAATCTGTAACCATTCTGCGCAGTTGACTATTAGTTGTTGCAGGCCTATGTTCCACCGCGCCGGCAGGCAAAGACCGCCTAGCCGTTAGTGCCAGAACCGCCTTCCGTGCCCTGTTGGAGGGCGGTCCTAGAGGCCCCAGCCTGCCACCGAAACAGTGTCGGTGGCTTAGGAGGTGCTGAGCGCCAATCACCGTTCATGCGCGCGCGCACTCTGTTCCGACGTGCTCATCGATTGAGGAGAGGAATGCCTTGAAGAGGCTAATCATTGCGATCAGCGTGGCTGCTCTGGCAGCCAGTGCTGTGGGTACAACGACGGCGCGGGAGCCGTCAAAGGACGCCGCGACTTCGGACTACCTGCCCGGCCGATTGGCCCAGGACCGCACCGCGCGCAAGGCTGAAGCGCTCAGTGACGTGTTGAGCGGGCAGGCCAGCGCGAAAGGCAAGAACAAGGTCGTCAAGGTCGCTCCGGGCCAGTTCGTCGAGCTGGCGTTCGAGGGCGAGGATCAGATCCTGACGCTGCTCGGCGAGTTCGGGCCCCTGCCCAACAACGCTCATCCGGGCCATCCGGCACACGGCGGTCCCGCAGGCCCGCTGCACAACGAGATTCCCGAGCCAGATCGCGATGAGGACAACTCCACCATCTGGGTCGACGACTTCAACCAGGCTCACTACGACAGCCTGCTGTACGACAAGACCCGCGTCCCCTCGATGGCCAACTGGTACCTCGAGCAGTCGTCGGGCACGTACAGCGTCGATGGCTATGTCAGCGATTGGGTACAGGTCCCGTACAACGCCAATGCATACGGCAGCAACTACTGCGGCAGCAACGTCTGCACGCGCGACGTAGGCCGGTTCATCGAGGATCAGGCCGACACGTGGTGGAACGTGCTCGTTGCCGAGCAGGGCAGTGCAGCCGCAGCCGAAGCATTCCTGGCGACATTCGACGTCTGGGATCGCTACGACTGGAACGGCAACGGCAACTTCGACGAGGCCGACGGCTACATCGACCACTTCCAGTCGGTTCACGCCGGCGAGGGCGAGGAGACCGGCGGCGGCGCCCAGGGCGAGAACGCCATCTGGAGCCATCGCTCGTATGTCAACAGCGTTCCGGTCGGTGCCGATGGCCCCGTCGGCTTCGCGCCGTTCGGCGGCGCCCGCATCGGTACGAGCAACTACTGGATCGGCGACTACACCGTCGAGCCGGAGAACGGCGGCGTCGGCGTGTTCGCACACGAGTACGCGCATGACCTGGACATCCCCGACCTGTACGACGGTGGTGGCGAGAACAGCACCGGCTGGTGGACGGTCATGTCCCAGGGTTCCTACGGCAGCATCACCGGCGAGGACATTGGGTCGCACCCGACGCACTTCGGCGCGTGGGAGAAGATCCAGCTCGGCTTCCTCAAGAACTACACCACTGTCCAAGCCGGAACCAGTGGCACCTACCACCTCGGCCCGGCTGAGTTCAACTCGAAGAAGCCACAGGCGATGGTGATCGAGCTGCCCGACAACGTCGTGGAGCACCCCGTGGCCGGTCCATATGCCGGTGATTGGGTCTACTACTCCGGCTCAGGCGCTGACCTGGACAACAACATGACTCGGCCGATCACCCTTGGTGCCGGCCCGATCAACCTGTCGTTCCAGGGCCGTTGGCACATTGAGACGTGCTGGGACTACGCCTACGTGCAGGTTTCCACCAACGGTGGCACCACCTGGACGAACCTCAATACGTCGGCGTCCACAAACCTGAACGAGAGCGGTCAGAACGAAGGCAACGGCATAACTGGCGTCTCCGGCCAGCCGCACGTCTGTGACGACCTCTCGGGCACGCCAGAGTGGGTCAACGTGACCGCCGACCTGAGCGCGTATGCCAACTCGACGATCCAGCTTCGGTTCCGCTACTGGACCGATCCGTTCGTCAACGGTCTCGGCCTTGCTGCGGACGAGATCGCGATCACCGGTCTGCCCACCGATGGCGCCGAGACAGATCCGGGCTGGGTATACGACGGCTTCTCACGCATTCAGGCGATCACCGACTCGTTCTACAACGCGTACGTCCTCGAGAATCGCCAGTACATCGGCTATGACCAGGCGCTCGACCTGGGCCCGTACAACTTCGGGTTCCCGGCGACGCCCAACCTTGTCGAGCACTTCAGCCTCCAGGACGGTCTGTTGATCTCGTACTGGAACGAGGAGTGGAGCGACAACAACGTCAGCAGCCACCCCGGCGAGGGCCTGATCCTGCCGGTTGACTCTCACCCGGCGATCGAGACGTGGACAAATGGCGATCAGATGCGGCCACGCATCCAGAGCTATGACGCCACGTTCACGAAGGCCGCCACCGAATCGATCACGCTTCACGATCCAGACACCGGAGTCGCCAAGACGATCTCGTCCAAGCCGGGCGTGAGCGTGTTCAACGACGCGCTGCGCGACGGTGACGGCACTTCGATCTACTGGGCTCCGGGCCACCCCTCGGATGGCACGACGTCTGCTGGCACGGCCTACCAGGCCGAGTGGAACAGCGTTGACGTGCCCAACACGGGTACCCGAATCACTGTCAAGAGCATCAGCGGCACAGGGCAGCTGGTCCTCGACCTGAACAAGTAGCGTCCGGGCGGGCAACCGTCCCTTCCGCGTCTTGATGCGAGGCCCGCCCGGCTTGACCGGCGGGCCTCGCTCTTTGTGTTCGGAGCCCTGAAGCCGCAGGTTGGCGCCAGGCCGTCTACTCAATTTGCGTAGTTGACTAATGGTTGATGCGTGCCTATTTTCGGGTTGACCAGCGTCCCCGTGTTCGCGCCGGTCAGGCGCCGTGACCCCAGCTCACGGCTAGTCGGCCACGGAGGGTGGGCCGAGGGAGGAGTGCCTATCGCCCCACGTCAGGGGTACCAGCTACTACCACGTGTGTTTCGCATGGACTTCCGAGGAGAGAGCGTTGAGGCGTAGATCAATCGCGATTCTTGCCGCGCTGGCGATGGCCCTGACGATTGGGCCGACCGCCAGCGCGGAGCCGGCAGCGGATGCGTCCGCTGTGCAGCGGGGTGAATACAACAGCTACGTCGTGATCATGGAGGCAGAGCCGCTCGTCGTAACCGAGGGACCGGATCGCCTCAACACGACACAGGCAAAGAACCGTGGCCAGCAGTTGAAGGCAAGCCACACACAGGCGATGCGCGACGCGGGCGTAGCGCCGACCAAGATCGTCAACACCTACACCACGGCCTTGAACGGATTCTCGGCGCTCATCAACTACCAGCAGGCGGTTGAGCTCGCCGCGGACAAGAACGTGGCGATGGTGCTTCCGGACGAGCTGGTGCAGGCAAACACCGACGAGAGCGGCGACTTCCTGGGCCTCAGCGGCACGTCAAGCGCCTACGAGCTCGGCGTCACCGGAAAGGGCGTCACGGTCGGCATCATCGACACGGGCATCTGGCCGGAGCACCCGAGCTTTGCCGACAACGGCCTGCCGGCACCCGTCGGCATCAACGGGCCCATCCCGTGCGAGTTCGGCAACACGGGCACCGTGCCCGGACACAACAATCCAAATGACGTCGCGTTCACCTGCCAGGACAAGCTGGTTGGTGCGCGCCAGATGCTGGCCAGCTATCGCGCCATCATCGGCGCAACAGCGGACGAGTTCGACTCGGCCCGCGACGACAGCGGCCACGGCTCGCACACTGCTTCCACCGCGGCCGGCAACGCTGGCGTGCAGGCGATGGTGTACGGCAGTCCAGTGGGCGACGGCACCATCTCGGGCATCGCGCCCAGTGCCCACATCATTGCCTACAAGGGCCTCGGCAATCAGGGCGGCTTCACGTCCGACCTGGCGGCCGCGATCAATCAGGCCGTCGCCGACGGCGTGGACGTCATTAATTACTCGATCGGTGGTGGCGGCGGCACCTTAAGCGCCGACGACATCGCCTTCCTGAGTGCCAACGCAGCTGGCGTCTTCGTCGCCGCCTCGGTCGGCAACTCGGGTCCCGGCGCCCAGACCATTGGCAGCCCGGGTGACAACCCGTGGCTCATCGGTGTGGCCGCGAGCACCCAGGAGCGGTTCCTGGCCGGCACCATCGAGCTCGGCAACGGCGCAACCTACGAGGGCGCGTCGATCACCGACCCGACTCCCGGCACGGGTATGTTCCCGCTGGTGGATGCGGCCGCGCTCGGCAACCCGCTCTGCCAGAGCACGATCGGCTTCCCCGCCGGCTCGGTCACCGGCAAGGTCGTTCTGTGTCTGCGCGGCGTCAATGCACGCGTCGACAAGAGCCTCGCCGTCACCAACGGCGGCGGTGTTGGCACCATCCACTACGAGGCGTCGGACCAGGGCAACCTCTTCACCGACACACACTGGGGCCCGACCGTCCACATCGACAACTCGCCGGGTCTGGCGATCAAGGCGTACATCGCCGCCAACCCAGGCACGGCCACGGCCAAGATCCGCGACACGCGCGCGATCAGCACCTGGCCCATCGCACCTTCGATCACCGAGTTCTCCTCCCAGGGACCGGCGAACTGGCCCGACATCCTAAAGCCGGATATCACTGCGCCAGGGCTGCAGATCCTTGCCGCCGGCTCGCCCTTCCCGGACGCTGGGTCGGTGCCCGGTCAGCTGTTCCAGGCAATCGCCGGGACGTCAATGTCGAGCCCGCACGTGGCAGGCCTGTTGGCCCTGCTCAAGCAGGCCAATCCTGGCTGGAGCCCATCTGCCGCCAAGTCGGCGCTGATGACGACCGCTTACCAGGACGTTCTGGACAATGACCGGGTGGCCCCGGCCGACCCGTTCGACATGGGCTCCGGTCACGCCAACCCCGGCCGTCCGAACGACAAGGGATCGGCCTTCCAGCCGGGCCTGGTCTACGACGCCGGAACCAACGACTACCTCGCCTGGATATGCGGCGCACGTCCAGCTAACATCAGCGCGGCCACCTGTGCCGCACTGGCCGCGGAGGGCTATTCGCTCGACCCGAGCGACCTCAATCTGGCCTCCCTTGCCGTCGCTGACCTGGCCGGTAGCCAGACCGTGACGCGAACGGTGACCAGCGTGGCCAAGGAAAACGGCTGGCGGACCTACAACGTGAGCGTTGAGGCTCCCGACGGCTACAGCGTGACGGTCACTCCGTCGACGATCCGCCTCAAGAAGGGCCAGTCAGCGACGTTCCAGGTGCAGATCGTGAACAACTCGGCGCCCATCGGCGCCTGGCGGTTCGGTTCGTACACGTGGACGGAAGCCGATGGCAACTACTCGGCACGCAGCCCGATAGCGGTCCGTGGGTCGCAGTTCAGCGCCGTTACGCAAGTCAACGAGACGGGCGTCAGCGGAACGGGCAGCGTCAACGTGTTCTTCGGCTACACCGGTGACTACGACGCCAGGGCTTTCGGCCTCGTTGCGGCGGCCGTCACCGACTCGACCGTCGATCAGGACCCGACCAACGGCACGTTCTCGCCCGCCGAGGTGGGTAACGGCGTGACCGCACACCCGATCAATGTCAACAACGCACAACAGCTGAGGATCCGCATCCCACCAGATGCGGTCAGTGACGGCGACGTCGTTGACCTCGACCTGTTCCTCTACAACCCGGCCAACGCCCAGGTAGCGACGAGCGGTTCGGGCGGGACGGACGAGACGATCGTGATCAACAACCCGACCAACGGCGTCTGGACGCTCTACGTCCAGGGCTGGGCGGTGACTCAGGTGGACGAGCCCTACCGGCTCTACACGTGGCAGATTCCCGCCTCGCCGCCGGACGTCGGCTCGCTCGTCATCACCAGCGAGCCTGCCGACGCGACGCTCGGCGTGGTCGGCACGATCGAGTACAGCTGGACCGGTGCGACCGCTGGCCAATGGCACTTCGGCGCCATCCAGCACTTCACCGGGGCGACCAACATGGGTCGAACGCTGGTCGAGATCGACAACCGGTAACCCATCTCCTTGGGTCCGACCGCTTGACGGATCGGGCCAAGGCAAACAACGGAGGGCCGGCGGAAACGCCGGCCCTCTTACTGTTTCTGGATGGGCTCTGGTGCCCGAACGCACCACTCTGATCGCGGTCTGATTCCCGTCGCGGGAGGCGGTTTGGCGCGCCCAATAAATCGGTATTGACCGCGCCGGATTCAGGGGAGTAGCGTGCGGTTCTCGTCCGCGCCCGTCTGTGGGACCCGCGCTGACTTGACGAGGAGGCTTCCCGACCGCCCAGTGGTCGGGATCGAAGGGGAGGGTTGGACGTCCGTGAGACGTTTGCTCACTGTGTTTGCCGTGGCCGCGATTGCGGCAGCGGCGGCAGCACCGGCAGCTGCCAGGAACCCCAGCTACAGCCGGGACAACGATGGCCTGCGCCCAGCAGGCGTGACGCCTAGCGGCGTCGTCCACGGCGCCAAGTCAACCTCGGGACGGTTGGCTCAAAGCGACCCTGAGCTGCTCGCGCGCAACGACGGCCAGATGGTCAACGTGCTCATCAAGTACGACCTCGATCCCGTTGCCAGCTTCCAAGGCGGCAAGGGAATGGCGGCTACAAGCCCAGGGATCACGGGCAAGCCGCTCAAGGACGGCGGCGCGGCAGTAGCCCGGTACGCCGGCTACCTGAATGGCCAGGCGCGTCAGATCAACGGTCGGATCGCTGGCGCGGTACCCCGTGCATCGCTCGGCCGCACGTTCCTGACGGCGTTCGGCGGCGCGTCCGCGCGGATCCCGGCCAACACGGCCAAGGACCTGGCGCGCGTCGACGGCGTTGCCGCGGTCATGTACGACAGCGTCCAGCGACCGCAGACAGATGCGTCGCCCGCGTTCGTGGGTGCCGATCAGGTCTGGCCGACAATCGGTGGTTCGCAGAAGGCAGGCGAAGGCGTCAAGGTCGGCATCATCGATACCGGCATTTGGCCCGAGCACCCGTCATTCACCGACCCCGGCGTCAGCCATCCGGGCGGCACGTACGCGTGCGACTTTGGCGATTCAGGCGATGCGGATGATGCCGATTTCGCCTGCAACGACAAGCTGATCGGCGCCTATGCGTTCCTCGAGACGCAGCTCGAGTTCGGCAGTGTCATCGCCGACGGGTACTGCAATACCGCCGACAACGACGCAATCGCAACCGACGACTGCAGCGCCCGCGACGCTGACGGGCATGGCACGCATACCTCGAGCACGGCCGCTGGTCGTAGCCTCGCAACTGCAGAGCTGTTTGGCGTCGAGCGCGGGCCGCTGAGCGGCATCGCACCAGGCGCCCACGTCATCCACTACCGCGTCTGCCTCGATGGCTGCTTCTCGTCCGACTCGATCGACGCAGTTGCGCAGTCCATCGTCGATGACGTCGACGTAATCAACTTCTCGATCTCGGGTGGCGCCAATCCGTATTCGGATGGCGTCGAGCTGGCCTTCCTCGACGCGTACGCGGCGGGGATCATGGTCAACGCCTCGGCCGGCAACTCGGGCCCTGGCCCGGCAACGACCGATCACGGCGGCCCGTGGGTCAACACGGTCGGCGCTTCGACGTCCGATCGCCACTTCCTGACGACCCTCATGCTCGCCGCTGGCCCCAACACGCTCAATGTTCCGGGCGTGACGATCACGGCTGGCATCGGCAGCGCGACCCCGGTCGTGAAGGCCAGTGCCGCTCCGTACAGCAATGAGTTGTGCACCGCCCCGGCAGCACCGGGCATATTCGCCGGCAAGATCGTCATCTGCGAGCGCGGCACCAACGCGCGCGTGGAGAAGGGCTACAACGTCCTTCAGGGCGGCGCAGTCGGCATGATCCTGTACAACGTCGGCGTCACCGACCTCGAGACGGACAATCACTACCTGCCCACGGTTCACGTCAACGACGCGGCTGAGACGATCAACGCGTTCGTGACCGCGAACCCGACCGCAACAGCGACCTGGACGACAGGCGTCGCGAGCGCCGTTCCTGGCGACGTGATGGCCTCCTTCTCGTCGCGCGGCCCGTTGGGCGACTTCGTCAAGCCGGATGTGACTGCACCTGGTGTGCAGATCCTCGCCGGCGCATCACCTGAGCATCTCGACGATCCGGCCGAAGGTCTCGGCCCGGACGGACAGCTGTTCCAGGCCATCGCAGGAACGTCGATGTCCAGCCCGCATGCGGCTGGTGTCGCCGCGCTGATCAAGGACGCGCATCCGAGTTGGACGCCCGGCCAGATCAAGTCGGCGATGATGACCTCGTCGGTCCAGAGCGTCCTGAAGGAGGACGGCGCAACGCCGGCCAATCCGTTCGATCGTGGAGCGGGCTCGATCCGCGCCAATCGCGCGGTCAACCCGACAGTCACCTTCGAAGCGACGTCGGCCCAGTTCTACGCGGGAGCGAATGATTCGCTTGGCCGCATCAACCTGAACATCCCGAGCGTCAACGCCCCCGTATTCGCGGGTGTCGTGGAGACGACTCGAACTGCCAGGAACGTCACGGCTGTTCAGCAGACGCTGAACATCACGACCCAGTCCCCGCCAGGGATGAAGATCACCGTGACTCCCAAGCAGCTGGTGCTTGGTCCATTCCAGTCCAAGCCGATCCAGATTCGGATCGAGGGCGCCGAGCTGGCCGATGGCCAGTACTTCGGCCAGATCACCCTCAACCCGAAGAAGGATGGTTACAACAACGCCGTCCTCCCGGTTGCTGTCAACAAGACGCAGGGAGACGTCACGCTCGATCACGAGTGCGATACGCCTATCACCGTCGGCAGCGAGTCCGACTGCGAAGTCACGGTTACGAACTTCGCCACATCGGACGCCAATGTCAGCGTCAAGGTCAAGGGCGAGAACGCCACCGCGCTCAAGATCAACGATTTCTCTGCCGGTAATAAGTCCGGCAATGGCTTCGTTTGGAACGGGAACCTTGGTCCGTCGCTGCCGCCGGCAGTGAATGGCCTCGATGCCATCGCCACCGGCTGGGACGATCTGGATCAGTACATCGCCCCCGAGCCCGCACTCTGGGGTGACGAAGACCTGGTCGAGTACGGTCTGGGAGCCTTGGCCGTGTACTACGGCGACGTCGTTTACGACACCGTCGGCGTCACGTCCAACGGTTATCTCGTATTCAGCAACTCGGGCTACGAGGCTGCTGACATCGATTTCATTCCGCAGGACATGCCCAACCCGGTTCGTCCGAACAACGTTCTTGCTCCGTACTGGACGGACCTGAACTTTGATGACGGCGGCGACTTCTACCTGGCCTACGACGGCTGCTACCTGGTCTTCCAGTGGGACGCTGTTCCCATCTGGGGCTCAGGTGGTGCCGATACGAGGAGCTTCCAGGTCTGGATGATGACCGCCGACTGCTCGGACTTCTTCGGAGTACCGGGCGGCGATGACATCTACTTCGACTACGACTTCGCGGACATGGGTCCGGGAGCCGGCGACGACGATGGTGTCATCGAGGACGACGGCCTGGTAGTCGGTGCCGAGGATGCACTCGGGTCGACCGGCGCTGATCTCGGCGTCGATGTCGAGCCGGCTGCCGCAACTGGCTACTACATCGACACGGGCGAGTCGTTGGCTGGTGGTTCGATGACCATCACCTACGACGCGTTGGGCAAGAAGGTGGGCACGTGGCCTGTGAGGGCGACGATGACCAGCGACATTACCCAGGGCACCGCCAAGGATGTCGAGCGCATCGAGGTGGACCCGCTCTAAGGGCCACAACCGTTGAGACAACGTCGCTCGCATCGAGCGGCGACGAGAAGGGCCGGCGGCAACGCCGGCCCTTTCTCTTTGTCCGCCGCTGGGGCTACGATCGGAATCGATGAAGAGCCTCGCACTGGCCGCGCTCGCGATTGCAGCCGCTGTAGCCGCAGGCGCATGCAGTCAGCCGCCTGCAGCCTCGGAGATTCCCGTGCCCACGGTTGCGCCCTCGCCGCGCCCGCCGGACGTGCCACACAGCACTCCACCCCGTCCGAGCAACACGAGTGCGCAGGAGTTGCCGACGCCGACGCTGCCCTCGCCAACCTTTGCGGGTGGCACGCCCAGCCCGTCGATCGAGATCCCGCCGCCCATCCGCTAGAGGGGAAGCGCGGAGAGGCGCCTGAGAGCTAGCTCAACTCCAGGCGGCGCAGCATGTCCTCAAGGTCGGTAACCGTCTGTGGGTCGAGCACCGGCCCAGGCGCGCGCACCTTGTCGGACGCAATCGCACCGCGACGCATGTAGATCCGCTTCCTGATCGGCAGATTGAGTAGCTGCTGGTTCTCGAACCGAATCAGCGGCATGTAGCGATAGAAACTCTCTACCGCGGCCTCCTCGTCGCCCGCCCGGTAGTCGCGCACGATCTGAACCAGGATCTCCGGGTAGCCGAACCCGGTCATGGTCCCGACCGCGCCACGGCGCAGCTCCTCGAGCAGCATCTCCCCGCCGAGTCCGCCTAGAACGCGGAGCTGCGAATTGACCGTCAGCAGACGACCCACCTTCGGCGCGGTCGGCTCCTCCTCGAGCTTGACGACGCGCAGATTGGGCGCCTCTTCCGCCATGCGCCCGATGAGCTCGGCACTCATCCACACACCGAGCGTGGGCAGGTCCTGGATGACGACCGGCAGGTCCGGCACGGCCTCTGCGACGCGCAGATAGTGGCGACGCACGGCATCGTCATTCGGCCGCGCCAGGGGCGGCGCCGAGAGCATCACCGAGTGCGCGCCCTTGGCCTGAGCCTCGCGCGCGAACTCCGCGGCCCGATACCCGGACGCTGCGCTGACCGTCACGCACACCGGCACTCGGCCGGCGGCCTGCTCGAGAGTCACGTCGATGATCGTCGAGCGCTCCTGGTCGGAGACCTTCGCTCCCTCGCCCAGGACCCCGAGGATGGTCATGCCGTCGACTCCCGAGCCAACTACGAAATCGGTCAGCGAGCGCAGGCTCGGGAGGTCGAGTTCCTCGTCAGGGTGGAAGGGCGTCGGGACGATGTTCCATACGCCGACCAGTTGATCGACCCGCCGTGACAGCTCGTCTGTCATTGCGTCACGGCAGCAGCTGACGCAGCGCGAACACCACGTTCGCTGGGCGCTCGGCAAGGCGGCGCATGTACCACGGGTACCAGTAATCGCCGTAAGCGATCAGCACGCGCACCGCGAAACCGTCCTTCTTGAGCTTGCGCTGCTGATCGACGCGAATGCCATAGAGCATCTCCACGTCGAAGCTGTCGCGTGGCAATCCGATTGACTTTGCGTGATCGGCCACCTGATGGATCAGATCGATGTCGTGAGTGCCAAGGCCAAGGAACAGACCGCTGCCCGACTTGATCGCGGCGAGCATCGACACGCACAATGCAAGGTAGTTGGCGTCGACCTCCTTGCGCGATTGGTAGGCGATCTGCGCCGGCTCGGCATAGGCGCCCTTGACCAGTCGGATGCGTGGATCGAGCGGCAACAGTCGCTCGACGTCGCTGTAGGTGCGCTTGAGGTATGCCTGCAGGCAGATGCCAACGTTCGGATAGGTCTGCTTGAGCCGCTCGTAAAGCGCGATCGTCGCTTCGGTGTAGGCCGAGCCCTCCATGTCGATCCAGACCGTCTGCTGGTCGGTCGCCGCCGCCTTGTCGAGCAGGCTGGCCATGTGGGCGTAGGTCCGCTCTTCGTCGATGTCGAGCCCGAGCTGGGTCAGCTTGACCGATTCCTCGGCCGACAGACCCTCCTTGTCCGCCAGATCCATCAGCTCGAGGTATGCCTCGGCGTTCTCGTCGGCATCCTTGAGGTCGGTCAGGTTCTCGCCTAGGCGGGTGAAGATGACGGCCATGCCCTGACCTTTGAAGGTGCTCGCGGCGGTGATCGCCTCGCCCGGCGTCTCACCGGGCATGAACTTGCGCACCGCGCGCTTGGTGAACCACAGCCGGGGCACGTGACGGCGCATCCAGCCATTGCTTGCCATCCAGAGCAACAGTCGTCTCATTCGCGGCGCTAACGTTAGCGGCATGGACCTCGGCCTTGGTGGAGCGCGCGCGCTGGTTACCGGCGGATCGGCCGGCTTGGGGGCCGCGGTCGCGCGCGCGCTGGCCGATGAAGGCGCTCGAGTCGCGGTCGCGTCACGCGCCGGAGAGCGACTTGACGATACGGTCAGCCAGATTTCAGGCGTTGCCGTGCCGGTCGACCTCACCGAACGAGACGGCCCTCAGACTGCGCTCGATACGGCCGTGGCGGCACTCGGCGGGCTGGACCTGCTGCTTGTCAACATGGGTGGCCCGCCGCCGGGGAGGTTCCTGGACCTCACAGACGAGCAGTGGCAGAAGGCGATCGACATGACGCTCTGGTCGACACTGCGGCTGCTCCGCGCGGCACTGCCGGCGCTGTCACAGAGCGACCGCGCGGCGGTGTGCGTGATCCTTTCCTCGTCGGTGCGCGAACCGATCCCGGCCCTGACCACCTCGAACCTGCTGCGGCCGGGCCTCGCCGGACTGATCAAGTCGCTCGTCCCCGAGATCGCGCCGGTGCGCATCAACGGCATCGCGCCCGGCCGCGTGGCCACCGGTCGGATCGCGTCGCTCGATGAGGGCCGCGCCAAATCGGCCGGAATCAGCGTTGAAGAGGTTCAGCAGCAGACGATCGCGCGTATCCCGCTTGGTCGATACGGCGACCCGGCCGAGGTCGGGCGCGTTGCCGCATTCCTGCTCTCCCCTGCCGCCTCGTACGTGACTGGCGTCATCGTCGGCGTCGACGGCGGAATGATTCGCTCACTGCCCTAACGGCGGAGAAGGAGGCGCGCATGAGCCGCGAAGAGATCGGCACCAAGATCCAGGGCGCAGTCGAATATCTGACCGCCAACCCGGCTGAGGCGCGCTACACCGACTCGCCGGCGACGGCCAGGCTTGCCGACCCTGGTGAGCTGCAGGTGACCGTCGAGGGGCCTGACGGAGCGACGCTGGCCACGGACATGCCCGCATCGGTTGGCGGGGCGAACAGCGCCGCGTCGCCGGGTTGGTTCCTCCGTGCGGCGGCCGCAGCGTGCGTGGCGACGCTCATCGGAATGCGTGCCGCGCACGTTGGGATCGGTCTGGACAGCGTCGAGGTGACGGTCGACTCCGAGTCAGACGATCGCGGCATCCTGGGCATCGATGACGGCATTCCGGCCGGGCCGCTCAGCACGCGTGTCGCGATCCGCGTCTCATCCGCGTCCGCCGACCGCGCGACGATCGAAGAAGTGTGTCGGTGGGCGGTCGATCACTGTCCCGTCACCGACGCGATGCGCCGCGAGGTGCCGCTGACCGTCGAGGTGGCGTAGTCAGATCGGGCTAGGTGGGGGCATATGGACGGTTCAGCCGCTCAGTACTAGGCTTCAATGTCCAATGGAAGCAACGTCGACTCGTCACGCGACGTCTGCCGCAGCGCAGGAAGTCCTGCCCGGCTGCCCGCATTGCGGCGCGCCGATGGTCGTTCGCGCGCAATGGCATGGCGACATCATCCAGGGCCTCTTCTGGGCGTGCAAGCGCGCTCCCGGCTGTGAGGGCACGCGGCGCATCAAGTCGCCCGACACGATCCGCCCAATCGTCAACGACGGCAGCGCCCAGTCGATCTTTGAGTGGCTTCGCGCGCGAGATCGGGGCGAGGCACACCCGCCCGTGCTCGGCGGCCTGCGGGGCATGTTCGGACGCAGCGCACCGGCTGCGGCGCCGGCCGTCGTCGAAGCGCAGACAGACTGGCAGACGGATCCGTTCAACGGCCTGATCGAAAGCGGCTTTGTTGCACTCGACCGGCGCAGCCTTCCAGCCGCGCGCGCGACGATGGACAACGTTCTGATCGGTCCGCCGGGCGTATTCGTAGTCGAGCGCAAGTCGTGGCCCGGTCAGATGAGCACGACGACCGATTCGATCTACGTCGACGGACGCCAACGCCCCAGCGCAACCGACGGCATCGCACATGCTGCAGTCGCCCTCGAGCAGACGCTGGCCCATGAGCTCAAGCCACTCGGCGCAACGGTGCGCGCGGCAATGTTCCTCGAGAAGGCGTCGAACAGGACGTTCGAGGGCACGGTCGGCAAGGTCTTTGTCGGCGGCGCGCGCGGGCTGCCCAAGCAGATCCGGGGCACGTCCGAGCCGATCCTCGGGCCGGAGACGATCGTTCGCCTCGCTCTCGCTGCGGACCGCCTGCTCGAGTAGCGCCCCGGCGCTTGACTCGAAGCCGGCCTACTGGGTCGGCATCACCTAGGGAACCGGCGTGGGACTCGGCGTTGGGACGGCGGTCACTTCCGGTGTTGGCGCCGTTGTCGGAGTGGGCGTTGGTGCCGTCGTGGGTGTCGGCGTCGGCGTCGGTGTCGGTGTCGGTGTCGGCGTCGGTGTCGGTGTCGGGTTGGGGGTCGGCGTCGGCTCCTGCCGCACGGTCAACCCAACGTGGCCGAACGAATGGAAACGAATGTCGAGGTTGTCGACGCCGTGTTCCTGGACGCCACTCGTCAACGCCGACGTAACGCGCGTCTTTCCCTTCTTGTTGAAGCGGGTGACGATGCCGACGTGCTTGGCCGGGTTGGTGTAGAAGACCAGATCGCCGATCTGCTCATCGCGCGTGCTGAGCAGCCCGCGATCGCGGAACCACTTCTGGAACTCGCGCGCGCGAAGCGGCTTGCCACCGATCTTGTGTTGCAGGCCGGCCCGGTTGTAGGCGTACCAGACCAGCCCCGAGCAATCGAAGCGCGTCGGGCCGTTCGCTCCCAGCTGGAAGCGTGCCCCGAGGGTGGTGTTTATCGCGGCGACGACCATCGCGGGCTCATCGATCACGGCCGCGCCAACCTGGCTCGGCGTGGCGGCGATGAGCAGTGACGCACCGAGCGCCAGAAGCGCGGCCCTGAACGGCCTTGACTGCATAGACCTCCCCCGGTCTTTTCCCGCTGGGGCGGGGACCCTGCCGCATTCCTCTGATGCGACAAGCCATCCGACGCCGCTGGGGCGGTGCCGTCAGGTGGGGGCAGTATGCCGAGTACTAGTACTTCTTGGCTAGTCCCTATTGCGCATCCGTGCTTGCGTCACGTGCCGTGCCGGACTCAGCTGTGCAAAGCGCGGCGTAGCCCTTCGACGTCCTTCGAACCAAGCACCAGCCGCGTGCCGGTGGCGAGGTAGACGAGGTCGACGTTGATGCCGGCTTCTGCTACGCGACGCATGTGTCGGCCCATTTCGCCCGGCTGATCGACGAGTGAGACCACCTCGACTTCGCGCTCTTCGCCACATTCGACGCCGGCCGAGCTGAGTGTCTCGCGCGCCATGCCCGCGTCGGCGACCAGGATGTGGACGTGGGCGTCGCCCCCTTCGGCCTTGCCGACCACGCCCTCGATGTTGATTCCGGCGTTACCGAGCACTTCCCCGAGCTGAGCCAGAGAGCCCGGCTCGTTGGCGATGTTGACCGTCAGATCGTGTGCCATTGCCATCTCCTAGCTAGTGCTGCTGCGTCAATCATCAACCCGCCGCCAAGACCCACAGCCACTCGACGAGAAGCCGGCGTCCGTCTCTTCGATGTTGACGCGGGCCATGTCACCGTCGGCGACGAATACGCGCTCGATCCGCTGGCGGCGCGTTCCACCGAAGCCCGCCAGCCGCTCCCACGAGCACGAGAGCCCCTCCGCGGACGCGTACACGCCCGGGTCGATGTCGGCACCCACGATGTACGTCCCCTCGCCAAACTCGGTTCTCGACTCAAGGACCGTGACGAGCTCGTCGGTCCATGCGCCGCAGCCCACCGAATCGAACCCGGCGTCACGCTCGCCGATGGTGACGACTTGGAAGCCCGCGCCGATCCGGCTGGCGATGATGTCCGACAGGCCGCTCTCGAAGCCGCGCAGTCGCGTCCAGTAGCACTCGGTGGCGAAGTCGATCGTTCGATACGTGCCCGGCGGGACGTCGTCAGGCACGCGGTAGGTGCCATCGATGAAGACGGCCGACGGGCTCGAGGACACACCTGGCGACGGCTCCGACTGGGTCGGCGCTGGTGTCGGGCCGGCCGGGGTCGCGATCAATGTCGGCGTCGAATTCGGTGCGGTCGGACTCCCGGCCGGGCTGGCAGTCGGGAGCGGAATCGGCCCCGTCGCGCAGCCGGCGAGCAAGAGGGCGGCGAGCAGAGCGCGGATCACGACAACAGCGTACCAAGGTGCATAACTTGACAGTGTGACGTTGTACTGTCACGATGCTGGCATGCCAACCGAGTACTCATTGCAGGAATTGTCGCGCCTCGCCGACGTCACGCCACGCACGATCCGCTACTACATCGTTGGTGGCTTGCTGCCGGCGCCGACCCAATCGGGACCGCTCGCGCGCTACTCGGAGATGCATCTTGACCGGCTGCGGTTGATCAAGAAGCTCCAGGCGGCCCACCTGCCGCTGGCCGAGATTCGCTCGCGACTGAGCGGCATGGCGGACGCCGAAATCTCGACGATCGCCGAGGAAGAGGCCTTTCCACCGCCGAGCACGAACAGTGCTGCCGACTACATCCGCGACGTTCTTGGCGGAACGAGCACGCACCCATCGGCTGCGCTGCCCGAGCAACCGATGGTGGCCAATGTGGCGTTGCCCAGGATGGAGTCGCCCGGCAAGCCCGCCAAGCCACCGCCCGGGCCGGAGCCGGATCGCGCCCAGTGGGAGCGGATCTCGCTCGATCCGGACGTAGAGCTCCACGTCCGACGTCCGCTCACCCGTCAACTCAACAAACGCGTTGATCGACTGATTGCCATCGCGCGCCAGCTCCTGGAGGAGGAATAGATATGCCCTGCCGAAACATCACCATGAAGGCGCGCTCCGATCGAGAGTTCATCCGATCCACCTACCGCAGCAACCGCTTCGTGCTTGCCGAGCTGACCGCTCCGCACAGCCACGTCGCCGACGGCACCGAGCGTCGCCGGCCGCCGGTCAACCTCGCGTTCGTGCTCGACCGGTCGGGCTCGATGGCCGGCGAGAAGCTGCGCCTGGCCAAGCTCGCCGTGGAGCAGTCGATTGCGCGCCTCGGCTCGGAGGACCGTTTCTCCGTCGTCGTCTACGACGACGCGATCGACATCGTCTTCCCGTCAACGCCTGCCACGACCGAGGCGCGCCGTGCCGCACTACAGCGACTCAACGAAGTCACCGCGCGCAACATGACCAACCTGGGCGAAGGCTGGCTGCGCGGCTGCGCGCAGGTGGCCGAGTACCTGTCTGCCGACGGCGTCAATCGCTGCCTGCTGCTGACCGACGGCCTGGCTAACAAAGGCATGACCGACCGCGACGAGCTGGCCGGACACGCAGCTGCGCTGCGCTCGCGCGGCGTCTCCACCTCGACCTTTGGCGTCGGCGCCGATTTCGACGAGGTGCTGTTGACGGCAATGGCCACGGCCGGCGGCGGCAACTTCTACTACATCTCCGAAACGGCGCAGATCGCCGATCTCATCACGTCCGAGGTCGGCGAGGCGCTCGATGTGGTCGCCCGCGACGTGACGCTCGAGATCGACTCGCCCGACGGCGTGAATGTCGAGTCGCTTTCGCCCTTCCCGTTCACGACGCGCGGCGGCCGAACGGTCGTGTCGCTCGGCGCGATGGTGGCTGAGCAGGTCGTCGAGGTCGTGTTGCGCCTCAACTTCCCGTTCGGCGAGCTCGGCCGGGAGACGGGCGCGGTTCTGTCTCTGTCGGCCGGTGACGACACGGAGGTTGTGGCCGGCGCCAACGTTTCGCTCACGTGGGCGTACGCCGATCCCAAGACGAACGACCTTCAGCCACGCGACGTCGACGTCGACCGGGCCGTGGCGCGCATCTTCGCCGCTCGCGCGCGGCAGGAAGCCACCGGGCTCAACCGGGTCGGCAACTTCGATGCCGCTCAGGCGATGCTGTTGTCAGTCTCGAAGCGCATCCGCTCATACGCCGGGCACGACGCAGAGATGCGTGCCGTGGTAGCCGAGCTCGAGCGCGACGCGGCCGAGGTTGCCGCGCCGATGGCGGCCAGGTCGCTCAAGGAAATGCACTTCCGCGGCTACTCGTCGGCGAAGTGCCGCATGGTCGACGGCAAGGCCATGCGCCGCAAGCCCGACTCTGCCTGAGGGGCACCGGGGCACACTCCGTTTCAGCAACCAATCCACAATCGCCAGCCTCGAGCTTTGGCAGGCCCGTCGCGCGCACACCGTCTTCGACCCCCCGGTTATGCGCACTATGCGTACAGGGTTGGGCTACGGTCTCCGAGGTATCGGTTCCGAGCAGCACAGCGGCGCAGGACGATCGCTTTCACGCTCGGCTGAGCCGCTCCGAGTGCCAACGTTGGCCTCCTTCGCGTGGTAACGGAGCGATAAGCGGCCACCGTAATCATGGTGCTCATGGCCCGACGGGCAAGGGCAAAAATCGCGCCTATCGCTGACCGCCACGCGGCCGACCTTGCAGCGCGGCTGGGAAGGGCGATCCGGGACGCGCGCGTACGGGCGGGACTCACGCAAGCGGCGGCTGCTTCGCGTGCCGGGTTGAGCCAGGGCACTTGGAGCCGACTCGAGAACGACCGTGATCCGCGATACACCTTGGGTACGTGGGACCGCGCCGCACACGCGACGGGAACTGTTCTGAGTGCGTACCTACCGGAGGCTTCCGGCGCGGATAGGCCGAGGGACGCTGTTCACCTCAAAGGGCAGGAGCTCATCATTCGCACGGCTCTTGCAGGTGGCTGGCAGTCGCTGCCCGAGGAACTCATCGATCGCGAGGCACGGACATCGCGCGCCGCAGACGTGCTCCTTCACCGGCGCGTGCCGCAGCGCGCACCGGAGTACGCGCTCATGGAGTTAATCGACTGGTTTGACGATGTCGGCGCACCGATCCGCCAGTGGCAGCGTCGCCTGGACGCCGTCGAACGTCACGCGATCGCTCGAATGCGATCGGACGACGAACTGCCCAAAGTCGGCGGCTGTTGGGTAGTCCGCGCCACAAGGAGAAATCGCGAACTCATCGCTGAGCACCGCAACCTCTTCCGTGCCCGCTTCCCGGGCTCAGGCCACGCGTGGCTCGCCGCGCTAACCGACAAGGACGCGCCCTTGCCGATCCAGCCGGGCCTTCTATGGGTAACAGTCAGCGGCGACCGCCTTTACGCGGCGCGGTGGACCGCCGCGTCTACTCCTGGATCAGGCTGATGATGTTCCCGGACGGGTCGGTGAACCAGGCGATCGCCGACGGGCCCTGACCGCTGGCGTCGCGGGAGATGCCCTTCGCGTCGGTCTTGATCTCGGGCATGTCGTACTGCTCGAAGGTGACACCCTCGGCGGTGAGGTGGTCGACGGCGTCGTCGATGTTGTCGACGACCAGGTTCAACACGGTGAACGTAGCCGGCTGATGGTCCGGCTTCGGATAGATCATGACCGAGGCTCCGTTGCCGAGCTTCAGGTCAAGCATGCCCATCTGGTCGACAGTCGCGTCCATTCCCAGGGTGTCGCTGTAGAAGCGACGCGCAGCCTCCACATCCTTGACTGCGTAGCCGGAAAAGGCGCTCTTCGTCTTGTGCATGTCGTTGCTCCTTGTGCTGGGGCTTTCACAGGTTAAGACGACGGCAATCGCTGGTACTCATCGGTCGCTCCGCGATTCGCCTTTCAGTTGCGGCGCAGGACGACCAGCTTGTCGGTGCCCGATTCGGCGCCCCATAGCTCGCCATCGCGGCCGAGCAGCTGGCGAACCGCAGCGTCGGCGGTCGGGAGCGGGAACGAGTCGAATGTCTCGGTCAATGGATCGAAGCGGACGATCGAGTTGGAGCCGAAGTCGGTCACCCAGACCAGGTCGAGCTCGTCGACGTAGACCGCGTAGGCCTGGGGATTCGGCCCGGGCAGCGGCCATTCCTGCCACTCCCCGCTGGACGGGTCGTACATCCCGAGCTGGCCGGCATCCCACTCGCTGACCCATAGCCGGCCGACCGAATCGGACCACACCCGACGCGACCCCTGTGCCGGTGTCGGCGGCTCGTGCACTGTCGCCTCTCCCGTCTCGGTGTCGATCTGGGCTAGATAGCTGCCCGCGAGCGACACGAACCAGATGTCGCCATCCGGGGTCGCGTCGATCCCGTACGGGCCTGGTCCCTCGGGCGCGTCGAACACCTCGACCTCGCCCGACGCGGGGTCGACACGGCCGTAGACGCCGCCCGACTGAGCGGTGAACCAGAGGATGCCGTTGGCGTCGAAAGCGGCGGTGTTGAGGTTCGAGTCGGGCGGCCGCGGCAGCGGATACGAGGTGACCTCGCCGTCGAGAACGCGAACGATCGCGTTCAGTCCACCGTCGGTGATCCATGCCGCTCCGTCGGGACCGACGATCACGCCGTGCGGCGCGCTGCCCTCCCCCAGCGGGATCTCGGTCGTCTCGCCGGTCTCCGGATCGAGAATGCCCAGCCGGCCGGTCAGCTGTGCCGTGTACCAGATCGTTCCATCGGGCGCGGGCGCAACGTCGTGCGGGTGCGTGCCCGGCGGAACGTCGAACTCCTCGTACGTGTACGCGGCGGCCGGCGGCGCCTCGGGTGCAAGCGAAGGTTGGTGGCCGGTCGAAACCGGGGTCGACGTGGGCTCTGCGGATGCCGTGGCGGATGGCGTAGCCGTGGGGTCGGCCGATGCCGTTGGGGATAGAGGTGTCGGGGAATCTGTTGGACTCGGTGGGGAAGCGGGTGTGGTTGTCGCGGAAGGCGTGCTCGAGCCAGGCGTGGGAGTCGGCTGCGACGGCCCTGTACAGGAGACCAGAAGCAGCGCGGCGGCGACCACGGCGAGCGTCCGCATCGGCCGAAGGTAGCACGCAGAATCCGATTTCTCAGCCTCCGTTAAGGTAAAGAAAGAGATGGATGCGATAACGGCCGAGGGGCTGGTCAAGGTCTATAAGACGCGCCGTGGCAAGAGCGTCGTTCGGGCACTGGACGGAATCGACCTCAACGTTGAAGAGGGCACCGTCCTGGGTCTGCTCGGGCCGAACGGCGCCGGCAAGACGACCGCAGTCCGAATTCTGACCACGCTGCTCCGCCCCGACGCCGGCAAGGCCACGGTCGCCGGCTTCGACGTCGTGCGTGACTCCCAGAAGCTGCGCAAGGTGATCGGCCTGTCCGGCCAGTACGCGGCCGTCGACGAGAACCTGACCGGCCGCGAGAACCTGTGGATGTTCGGCCGCCTCTACCAGCTCAAGTCGCCCGAGGCGCGCTCCCGCTCTACACAGCTGCTGGACGACTTCGATCTCGCCGACGCCGCCGATCGGGTGGTCAAGACGTATTCGGGCGGTATGCGCAGGCGGCTCGACCTGGCCTCCGCGTTGATCGGTCGGCCGCGGATCCTGTTTCTCGACGAGCCGACCACCGGACTCGATCCACGTTCCCGATTGGGCATGTGGGAGGTCATCCGCGACCTGGTCAAGGAGGGCGCCACGCTCCTGTTGACCACGCAGTATCTCGAGGAAGCAGACGAGCTGGCCGACAAGATCGCAGTCATCGACCACGGCAAGGTCATCGCCCGCGGCACGTCCGACGAGCTCAAGAGCGAGATCGGCGGGGAGCGCATCGAGGTCGTCGTGCGCCAGGCGAGCGACATCCCGCGCGTGACCGAGATGATGAAGAAGCTCGATACGGTCGACCCACGCGTCACAGTTGACGAGCACACACGGCGACTGTCGATGTCGACCAACCTTGGTCCGGATTGCCTGCTGACGCTGGTTCGAGATCTGGCCGCGGAGAACGTCGCGATCGATGACATCGCTCTCCACCGGCCGACGCTCGACGACGTCTTCCTGGCACTCACCGGCGAGACGACCGAGCAAGAGGCCGAGTCGGACGAGAAGGCCGCCCAGGAGAAGGCCGCGTGATCGCGCTCCAGCAGGACCTGAACGACGGGCTCATCCTCGCCTGGCGCTTCCTGAAGCGGATCCCGCGCATCCCCGAGCTGGCGATCTTCGCCGTGCTCCAGTCGATCATGTTCGTGCTGCTCTTCGCGTTCGTTTTTGGCGGCGCGATCCCGCTGCCCGGCTACCCGAACGACCCGACCGCCTATCGCGAGTTCCTGATGCCGGGCATCTACGCCCAGACGATCACCTTCGCTCTCGCGACGACCGCTATCGGCATGGCCGACGACATGGGCAAGGGCATCATCGACCGCTTCCGCTCGCTGCCGATGGCTCGCTCGGCGGTGCTCAGCGGACGTACGTTCTCGGACGTCATCTACAACTCGGGCATCCTCGTCGTGCTGATGCTCGCCGGCCTCGCAGTCGGCTGGAGCGTCAACACCGGCATCGGCGGCTTCGTCGCGGGCTTCCTGCTGCTGATGCTCTACACCTTCGCGATGGCGTGGGTCGGCGTCTGGCTCGGGTTGTCAGTGCCCAACGTCGAGGTCGGCCAGCAGGTCATCTTCACCGTGATTTTCCCGCTGACCTTCATCTCGAACGTCTTCGTTCCGCCGTCCACGCTGCCCGATTTCCTGCAGCCGATTGCCGAATGGAACCCGGTCAGCACGCTCACCGCATCGCTGCGCGGCCTGTGGGGCAACCCGAATCCGTACGTCGGCACGGGCCTGCCGGCGGAACAGCCGATCCTGGTCACCTTGATGTGGGTCGCGATCATCCTGATCGTGTTCGTCCCGCTCGGCGTTCGGAAGTACCGCTCCGTCAGTCGCTAGCCGCCATTCGCTGGCCCGTCAGCGCTCGATGCGCTCGGTGAACCACTTCGCGACCCAGCCGATCTCACCGTGCGGCAGCCCGACCTTCAGCCACGGCTTGCCACGCGCGTCGGCGGTACGGCCAAGCACGGCCAGCTTCTGGTCGCGGCGAACCGTGGTGATCGCCCGGTACTCACTGCCGGCCTCGCGGCGAACGTAGACCCGACCGCCGGTCACCCGGACGCGCGGTAGAGGCTCGTCCCTTACGCGCGGATCGGGAAAATCACCCGGGAAGCATTGGTCGGGAAGCACTCCTGCTGCGCGCGCGCCAGGCGCGGCCGCGGCCTGCACCGCGCCCATCACCCGACGCACGTAGAGCGCGGCGTGCTTCGTCCA
>DASQLS010000201.1:0-15527 GCA_035629915.1 Candidatus Limnocylindrales bacterium
GAAGCTGCGCGGCTTCAAGAACCGATTCAAGATCGAATACGCCGTCGTCAACGTCGGCCAGATCTCGGCGTATGCCGAGGCCGGTCGCTTTGGCGTCGAGCTCGAGGCGCCCAAGGCGGCGCGCGGCAAGAAGGACGACGCAGCGGTCGTGACGGTCAATGCCGAGGTTCTCGCCTCGGCCGGCCTGATCAATGGCACCGCCAAGCCGATCAAGGTGCTCGGCCAGGGCGAGGTCAACCAGAAGCTCTTCGTTGCCGCCGACGCGTTCAGCGCATCGGCACAGCGCAAAATCGAAGAGGCGGGCGGCTACATCCAGTCGCTCGCGCCCGAGAAGCCGGAGCCGCGCCCCAAGCGGGCGGAGCGGCTCGAGGCTGCCCGGGCAGCCCGCGAGCCGGGCGTCGGTTCCACCGGGGAGCCGGTTGCCAGCGCCGACTCCATTGAGTCTGTTGAGTCTGAGTCCGCTGAGTCCGTCGCCGAGCCGGTCACCGAGCCTGCCGCCGAGCCGGCAGCGGAAGCGGTGGCAGAGCCCGTCGACGCGTCGGTGGCTGAGCCCGTCGCGGATGCTGAAGCGGCAACTGAAGCAGTAGAGCCGGAAGCGGCCGCTGACGAGAGCGACACTCCAGCTCCGGAGGCCGAGGCTGCCACCGAGGAAGCATCAGCTCCCAAGCGCCGCCGTTCGACCAAGTCCGCGCCCGACGAAGGCGCGTAAGCATCGGCATGCCGATAACGCCGACATTGCCGGGCCAGCTGCACACAAAGAAGGGGCGCTAGTCAGTGTTCGAAGCCCTGGTCAACGCCTTCCGCGCGCCGGACATTCGCCGGCGCATCCTGTTCGTTCTCGGGATGCTCGTCGTCTACCGAGCGCTGGCCGTCGTGCCGGTGCCGGCGGTCGACCAGGCGGCCGTGAGCGACCTGATCGAGTCGCAGACGTTCCTGCAGCTGCTCGACCTGTTCAGCGGCGGCGGACTGTCGACGTTCTCGATCGTGGCGATGGGCGTGAACCCGTACATCAACGCCTCGATCATCATGCAGCTGATGACCGGAGTCGTGCCCCGGCTACAGGCACTCTCGCGTGAAGGCGAATACGGCCGCAACAAGATCAACCAGTACACGCGCTACCTGACCGTTCCGCTGGCGCTGCTCCAGGCGTATGGCTACCTGGCCATCCTGAGCGCGAGCGGCATCGTGACCGACTTCGACATCTTGAGCTTCGCGACCATCAGCCAGATGGTCACCCTCACCGCCGGCACAATCCTGGCGATGTGGATCGGTGAGTTGATCACCGAGCGCGGCATCGGCAACGGCATCAGCTTCATCATCTTCGCCGGCATCGTCGCCCGCGTGCCGCAGGGCGTGGCCTCGTGGCTGAGCCAGCCCAACGTCGCCGAAGGCGTCCTGTTCGTGGTCCTGGCCGTGGTGGTCGTGGCCGTGATCGTCTACATCCAGGAGGGCCAGCGACGCATCCCGATCCAGTACGCGAGCCGCGTCCGTGGCCGGCGCATGTACCAGGGCGGCGCGACCTTCCTGCCGCTGCGCGTCAACCAGGCCGGCGTCATTCCGATCATCTTCGCCGTCAGCATCCTGCTCTTCCCATCCCAGATCGCGTCCTACTTCCAGGCGCCTCCGGGCACAGATCCGAGCCAGATCACGCTGGCAAACCAGATCGCCGAGGGCATCGTCGGCTTCCTCAATCCCAACGGCTGGGCGTACGTGGTCCTGTACTTCCTGTTAACAGTGGGCTTCACCTACTTCTACACCGCGTTCACCTTCAAGCCGGATGAGACGGCCGATCAGTTACGCAAGAACGGCGGCTTCATCCCCGGCATCAGACCGGGCGCGCCGACACGCGACTACCTCGCTCGAGTGGTGTTCAGGTTGAGCCTCGCCGGAGCCGTCTTCCTGGGCACCATCGCGGTCGCCCCGGTGGCGATCCCGTTGCTGGTGCCCGGTGGCTCGCTCGGTGGCCTTGCCCTCGGCGGCACAGCGTTGCTGATCGTGGTCTCGGTCGTGGTCGAGACGATGAAGCAGATCGAGGCGCAGTTGATGATGCGCAACTACGAGGGCTTCATTCGTTGAGCGTTTACGTCATGGTCGGAGCGCCGGGTGCCGGAAAAGGCACCCAGGCGGCGCTCCTCGCCGAGCGGCTGGGCATTCCCCACGTCGCTTCGGGCGACATCTTCCGAGATCACATCCGTCGCGAGACGGCGCTCGGCAAGAAGGTCAAGTCGTACATGGACCAGGGTGCCCTGGTGCCCGACGACCTGACTGTCCAGATGATCGATGATCGCCTCGACAAGCCCGACGCGGCCAAGGGCGTGATTCTCGACGGCTTCCCGCGCACCAGGCGCCAGGCCGAGGTTCTCGACGCGATGCTCGCCAAGAAGGGCGGCCGTGTGACGGCTGCTCTTTACGTGGATGTCGATCGCGAGAAGCTGTTGCGCCGCCTTTCGGGCCGATGGCTGTGCACCGAGCGCGCCGACCACGTCTATCACGAGACTGCCCGCCCGCCCAAGAAGACCGGCGTGTGCGACATCGACGGCGCACCGCTCTACCAGCGCGACGACGACAAGCCGGCGACGATCAAGGCGCGCATGGAGAAGCAGCTGCCGCCAATGTTCGAGGTGGTCGATTACTACACCGATAGCGGCGTGCTCCATGCCGTCGACGGCGACCAGCCGGTTGACGAGGTGACCGACGAGCTGATGCGCGCGATCGCCCCGCCGGCGCGGTAGCCAATGAACGAACAACGACGGGTGATGCTCAAGAGCCGCTCGCAGATCGACCGGATGGCCGTCGCCGGCGAGCTGGTTTCCGCGGTCCTCGACCGCGTCGGTTCCGAGCTGCGGCCGGGAACGACCACGCTCGAGCTCGATGCGATTGCCGAGGAGATGATCCGTGACGCGGGCGCAGTGCCATCGTTCATCGGTGTCCCCGGGCGCATCGCGCCCTTCAAGCACAGCCTGTGCATCTCGATCGACGACGAGATCGTCCACGGTGTCCCGGGCAGCAAGCGCATCGCCGCGGGACAGCTGGTGTCGATCGATGCCGGCGCCATCGTCGATGGCTGGCACGGCGACTCGGCCAGGACCTGGATCGTCGGCGACGTGCCCGAAGAGTCACGCCGACTGGTCGAGGCGACCGAGCGTGCGATGTACGCTGGCATTGCCGCGGCAGTGCCGGGCAATTACCTGTCCGATATCTCGGCCGCGGTCGAGGACGTGGCGCGCGAGTCGGGCTACGGCATCATCCGCGCCTTCGTCGGACACGGCATCGGCACCGAGATGCACGAAGAGCCACAGGTCGCCAACTATCGAACGGGCAGCCGCGGCCGGCGGATCGAGCCCGGCCTGTGCCTGGCGATCGAGCCGATGTTCACCCTCGGTGGTCACGACGTGAAGATCCTCGATGACGGCTGGACTGTCAGCACGGCTGACGGCTCGCTCGCCGCCCACTGGGAAAACACGATCGCCGTGACGGCCGATGGGCCAATCATCCTGACCGCCTCGAAGGCAGCAGTCGCCGCGTCACTGGCCGGCGAGCCGTTGCCGGTTAGGTGAGATTTCTGGTACACTCTGCGATCGTGCGCCGGGCTCGCCCGGACACCACTCTGCGCTCGGTCGTCGCTCTCGGGCGGCGCTCCGATCGCGCTAACTACCACTCAACCAACTAACCGGGGAGTTTGCCGCCGCCTGTGGCCAAGAAGGACGCGATTGAAGTAGAGGGAACGGTCATCGAGCCGTTGCCGAACGCGATGTTCGCCATTGAGTTGGAGAACAAACACCGCGTCCTGGCGCACATCAGCGGCAAGCTGAGGATGAATTTCATCCGCATCCTGCCCGGTGATCGGGTCCGCGTCGAGTTGTCGCCTTACGACCTCTCGCGTGGTCGGATCACATACAGACTCAAGTAAGAACGAGGAATCGGTGAAGGTCTCGGCATCGGTCAAGACGCGCTGCGAGCGCTGCAAGATCATCCGCCGCCACGGCGTCGTGATGGTCATCTGCAGCAATCCCAAGCACAAGCAACGGCAGGGCTAGGAGCTAATGGCACGTATCTCCGGCATCGACATCCCGCGCGAGAAGCGCGTCGAGATCGCGTTGACGTACATCTATGGCATTGGTCTGCCGACCAGCCAGAAGATCCTCGCCCAGGCGAACGTCAACCCCGACACGCGCGTTCGTGACCTGACGGAAGATCAGGTCAACCGGCTGCGCGAGATCATCGATCGGCGCCATAAGGTCGAGGGCGACCTGCGCCGCGAAGTGGCGCTCAACATCAAGCGCCTGCAGGAGATCGGCTCATATCGCGGACTGCGCCACCGGCGCAACCTGCCCGCGCGCGGCCAGCGGACCAAGACCAACGCGCGCCAGCGCCGCGGACCAAAGCGCACGGTCGGCGTGCGGCGCAAGAAGTAGAGGGACGCAGCACTAACGATGGCGGAACGCAAGAAGCAGGCCAAGACGCGCCGGCGAGAGAAGAAGAACGTGCCGGTGGGCCACGCCCACATCCAGGCCAGCTTCAACAACACGATCATCACCATCACTGACCTGGCCGGCTCGACCGTTGCCTGGGGCAGTGCCGGCGTGGCCGGCTTCAAAGGCTCGCGCAAGAGCACGCCCTATGCCGCGGCGATGTCCGCCGATGGTGCCGCCAAGAAGGCAATGGAGCACGGCATGCGCCGCGTCGAGGTCTTCGTCAAGGGCCCCGGCGCCGGCCGCGAGCAGGCCATCCGCTCACTCCAGGCTGCCGGCCTCGAGGTGAGTGCCATCACCGACGTCACGCCCATCCCGCACAACGGCAATCGACCGCCGAAGCGGCGCCGGGTCTAGGGGGCGAATCAGATGTCACGTTATCGCGGTCCAGTTTCCCGTCTCTGTCGGCGCGAGGGCATGAAGCTCTATCTCAAGGGCGCCAAGTGTTACACCAAGAAGTGCCCCTTCGAGCGCCGGCCCAACCCGCCCGGCCAGCACGGCGTACGCCGTCGCAAGGTGTCCGAGTTCGGCGTTCAGCTGCGCGAGAAGCAGAAGATGCGGCGCATCTACTCGGTCCACGAGCGCCAGTTCCAGCGCTACTTCGAGACCGCTGAGCACCGTCCGGGCGTGACTGGCGAGAACCTGCTCCGCCTGCTCGAGACCCGTCTTGACAACGTCGTCTTCCGAATGGGCTTTGCCAGCAGCCGGGCGCAGGCGCGCCAGCTCGTTTCGCACGGCCACTTCACCGTCAATGGACGCGGCACGACCGTGCCGTCGTACCACGTCAACGAAGGCGACAAGATCGCCGTTCGTGAGGGCAGCCGCAAGAGCGACTACTTCAAGAACACCAAGGATGCCCTGCGTGGAGCGCAGCGACCGGATTGGCTGACTGTCGATGTCGATGGCCTGGCCGGCGACGTGATTGCACTCCCGCGCCGTGACCAGATGCCTGTCGAGCTCAACGAGCAGCTCGTGGTTGAGTTCTACTCGAGGTAAATGAATTGATCGAACTTGAGAACCCGCAGATCGAGCCGGTAGGCGAGCCGCAGGACTGGTACGCCAAGTACGAGGCCAGCCCGCTCCCCGCCGGTTACGGAGTCACCATCGGCAACGCGCTTCGCCGCGTGCTGCTGTCGTCGCTCGAGGGCGCGGCAGTGACCTCGATCCAGATCCGCGACGTCTATCACGAGTTCAGCACCATCCCGGGCGTCAAGGAAGACGTCACCCAGATCGTGCTCAACGTGAAGAAGCTGCGCATCAAGAGCTACGCGCCGCACCCGGTCCAGCTGCGGCTGATGAAGTCCGGCGGCGGCGTCGTCACCGCGCATGACATCGAGCAGAACGCCGACGTCGAGATCGTCAATCTCGACCAGCCGCTGCTGACGCTTGACTCGGACGACGTGCCGGTCGAGTTCGACATGACCGTCGAGCGTGGCGTGGGCTACCTTGCTGCCGAGCGCAGTGAGCAGCTGCCGATCGGCGTGATCCCCGTCGACGCGATCTTCTCTCCCGTGCGCAAGGTCAACTACACGGTCGAGAACACACGCGTTGGCCAGATGACCAACTTCGACAAGCTGACGATCGAGATCGAGACGGACGGCACCCTGTCGCCCGAGGAGGCGCTGTCACGTGCCGCCGAGATCCTGGTTGGCCAGTTCAGCCTGTTCACCACCGCGGGCAAGCAGATGGTTGCCGGCGAGCGTGGCCTGGCCGGTACGCCGTCGTTGCCGCCGAACATGCTCGACATGCCGATCGAGGAGCTCGATCTGCCGATGCGGGCGTACAACTCGCTCAAGCGCAACAACATCGTCAAGGTCGGCCAGCTGCTGCAGCTCCAGGACGAGGATCTGCTGCGCATGCGCAACTTCGGCAAGAAGTCGCTCGACGAGATGAAGGAGCGCCTCCAGATGCGCGGCTTCCTGCCGCCTGACGATGGCTCCGAGTCGTCCGACTACGACGCCGAGGACGATCTCGACGCGCCGAGCATGGACGAAGAGGAAGAGTAGCCAGGTGGCTCATCGCATCGACGGTCGCAAGCTCAGTCGAAAGACTGGTCCGCGCAAGTCGCTCTACCGAAACCTGATCGTGGCCGTGCTGCGCTATGAGCAGATCAAGACGACCGAGGCGCGCGCCAAAGAGGTTCGCGGCATGGTCGAGCAGATGATCACGCTCGCAAAGCAGGGCACGCTCGCCGCCCGGCGACGGATCGTGGCCGAGCTGCCGGATGAGCCGCTCGTCATCGACAAGCTGATCAACGAGATCGCACCCAAATACGGGGACCGCACCTCTGGCTATACGCGCATCGTGAAGCTCGGCCCACGTGCCGGCGACGCAGCGCCAATGGTCCAGCTCGAGCTGGTTTAGCAAGCGGCCGAAGGCCGATTGCGGAAGGTAAATGTCCGCCCGAAAGGACGGCTCAACAAACGGCGACCACAAGGAAGCCAACAGAAAGCGCGCCCGAGAGGGCGGCCCCGTTCGCTACAGCGCCCGGGTCGAATACGACGGAACTGACTTTGCCGGCTTCCAGATCCAATCGGGAAGCAGGACTGTGCAGGGAGAGCTGGAGCGCGCGCTCGGTCGGTTGTCCGGTGGAAGCCGGATCCGAGTCGAGGGTGCAGGACGCACCGATGCCGGGGTCCATGCTCGCGGGCAGGTGATCGCATTCACCTATCGCGGCCGCCTCAATCGGGACGAGCTTCAACAAGCACTCACGGCACTGCTGCCCCGGGACATTGGACTCGGGACGCTGCGCAAGGTCGAGGCAGGTTTCCGCCCACGCTACCGGGCGAGGTATCGCGAATACCGATACCTGGTCTGGAACGGGCCACCAAGCCCGTTGCGCGAGCGCAATGCCCATGTTGTCCGCGAACCGCTCGACGTCGAGGCGATGGCCAAGGCAGCGACAGTGTTCGTGGGCCGGCACGATTTCTCCGCCTTCGGCGGCAGGGATCGGCAGCCGGTGCGGACGGTCCATGAGGTACGCGTTCGGCGCCAGGGTCAAAGGATCATCATCGTGGTGATCGGGGACGCCTTCCTCCGCCAGATGGTTCGCCGGATGGTGGCCGCGCTGTTACGGGTCGGTCGCGGCCAGGCAACCGCCGAGGAAGTCCGTCGAGAGCTCGGGTCGAGCTCACCGGCGTTCGCCGGCGAGACGGCTCCGGCACACGGGCTGGTGCTCTGGCGAGTGCCGATGGGGCCACCACACAGGATCAACGAAGAAGTGCAGGACAAGCGAGAACGATGAGCAAGACATATACGCCGAGAGCGGCAGAGATCGAGCGAAGCTGGTTCGTGGTTGATGCCGCGGGCCAGCGCCTCGGGCTGCTCGCCTCGCGCATCGCCGTCATTCTCGAGGGCAAGCACAAGCCAACCTACGCGAAGCACGTCGACACGGGCGATCACGTGATCGTCCTCAACGCCGCGCAGATCGACGTCGGCCGCAACAAGGCCGAGCAGAAGGTCTACTCGCGTCACAGCGGCTATCCCGGCGGTCTTCGCCAAGAGACTCTCGGCCACCTGCTCGCACGGCGGCCGGAAGAGGTCATTCGCCGCGCCGTCAAGGGCATGCTGCCGCGCAACAAGCTCGGCGTACAGCAGTTGCGAAAGCTCAAGATCTATGCAGGCGGAGAGCATCCGCATGAGGCGCAGCAGCCGGAGCCGCTGCCAACGGGAGGTTCCTCACGCTGATGGCCACTTCCAACGCGTTCTTCTACGGCACCGGCCGACGCAAGACCAGCATCGCCCGTGTGCGCCTCCTTCAGGGTGAGGGCGAGATCGTCGTCAACGGCCGATCGCTCGAGGAGCACTTCGGCAACGCGGTCGACCTGACTGACATCACGATGCCCTTCAAGGTGACCAACACCGAGGGTCGCTACAACACAATGATCAAGGTCGAGGGCGGCGGCCACCACGGCCAGGCGGGCGCGATCCGCCACGGCATCGCTCGGGCATTGCTTCAGTCGGATCCCGAAGGCGCGCGTCTGCCGCTGCGTCAGGCCGGCTTCCTGTCGCGCGACCCGCGCATGAAGGAACGCAAGAAGTACGGACTCAAGCGAGCGCGCAAGGCGCCGCAGTACACCAAGCGCTAACCCGCTCAACCCTGCTCCGAGTCGGCCTGTTGGGCCCTGGGGTCAGCTGAAACAGGGCAGATCGTCCGGCTCTCGTCTGGGCCTTCTGGACAGCGGTGCGGTGACGCACCGCAGGCGAAACTAGGTACGTGACCGAGGATCTTTACGCCCGCTACCACGAGGCGCTTCGACGTGGCCATCAGCAGGCGTCCGAGGGCAAGTTCAAGGAAGCGCTGGCGAGCTATCAGGCCGCCGTCGGCCTGGCCGGCGAGCGCGCGCTGCCACACATCGCTGTTGGTGGCATGCAACTCCGGCTCGGCCATCCCAAGGAAGCCCTGACCTCCTACGAGCGCGCGCTCGCCCTCGAGCCGATCAACCTGGACGCGTTGAGCGGCCGTGCCGCGGCACTGCTGGCCGCCGGCCGTCGCGGCGAGGCGGAGGCCGTTCGGGCACAGATCATGACGCTGCGCGGCAAAGGCAAGGACGCGACCGCGCCGGTCGAGCCCGGCCAGGTGCTGCCGCTCACCGGTACCGAGGCTCTCGCCGTCGCCGGCGAGCAGGCTCGCGCCCAGGGCCACTCGGACGCGGCCATCGACGCGTGGCTGTCGGAGAGCATCGAGCACATCGCCGTGGACCACTTCGACGCGGCCATCGACGCCTGCCTGCGCGCACTCGCGCTGAACTCAGGTTCGACGCGCGTCCACCTCGCCTTGGTGCGGGTCTACTTCATGCGCGGCTGGCACGAGCAGGCAGTCGAGCGCGCGGTTCTCCTCGATCGACTGTTGCGAATGGTTCCCAACGGGGCCAATGAGACCGAGCTGCGCGAGCTGGCAACTCGGTATGGCTCGGCCGATCCGCGGGTCAGGGAGATCATCTCCCGCGACCCGGCGTCGACACCGGTCCAGTCCTGACGCCGGTTCGCGGCAGGCTAAGCGTCCACGAGGCTACAATCGAACCCAATGGACCAGCTTCTCCAACTGGTCGAAGGCTTCGAAGTTCAGCCGGTCGCGCTGCTCGATATTTTCCTGACGGCGCTGCTGATCTACGGGCTCTTCAGCCTCATCCGTGGAACGCGCGCAGTGCGCCTGGTCATCGGCGTGACCATCCTGTATGTCATCTACGTCCTGGCCCAGACGTTGGGCCTGTCGCTGCTGTCGCAGATCCTGCAGGCCGGCGCTGTCGTCGGCCTGTTGGCGCTGGTCGTCGTTTTCCAGCCTGAGTTGCGCCGCGGCCTCGAGCGTATCGGTCGCGTCGGTTCGCTGAGCTGGCTCGTCGCGCCGAGCGAGAAGCGCTCGGTCGAGCGAGTAGCCGGAGTCATTGGTCACGGTGCGATGTCGCTCGGCGCCGAGCGCATCGGCGCGCTCATCGTGGTCGAACGCGAGACGGGCCTCCAGGACGCGGCGGAGACGGGCGTCATGATCGATGCCCAGCTGTCGCTCGAGCTGCTCGAGACGATCTTCACGCCGCACTCGCCACTCCACGATGGCGCGATCATCGTTCGCCACGAGCGGCTCGTGTCGGCGGGTGTCGTTCTGCCGCTGTCCGATACGGGCGCATACCGAGAGCGCTTCGGCACGCGTCACCGCGCCGCGCTCGGCATCACCGAGCAAACAGATGCCGTCGCGGTCGTCGTCAGCGAGGAGACCGGTTCGGTCAGCCTCGTCGAGCGCGGCCGGATCGTGCGTAACCTCGACGAGCAGCGACTCGTCCAAGCACTCATCGACCTGTTGCAGAACAACCATCTCGCTGCCGCGCGCATCCCGGCCAGGGCAACAGTGCTCCGCCGTCGCGGATTGCCGCTCCGTCCGCGAGTCCGTGCCCGCCGTGCGGCCTCGGTTGAGACCGCGGTCACTGTCCAGACGCACGCGGTGCCGCCAGCGCACAGCCCGGCGCCCACTCACGCTCCCGCAACGGCCCATGCCAGCAGCACGCCGGCGGCGACATCAAGCGGCCGAGTAGAGTGAGGCGCGTCACCAACTTTCTGCTTCACAACTGGCCGCTGAAGCTCGGAGCAATCATCCTCGCGACCGTCCTTTACAGCGGCCTCGTGCTGGGTCAGAACACGCGTACCTGGGTCGGCGAGGTGCCGGTCGAGGCGATCCGTCCGCCCGCCGGCGCGACGCTCATCTCCGATCTCGAGCCGATCACCGTTATCCGCTATCGAGCCCCGCTCGACGTAGGTGTGCTCTCGCCCAGCTCGTTCGTGGCCACCGCCGACCTGAGCGATATCGATCCCGTGCCGGGCGGACCGCCCTTGCCGGTGACGGTCAACCTGATTGCGCTGGACCCCCGCGTCGACGTGATCGACTTCGCGCCGCAGCAGGTGCAGGTCCAGCTCGATCCGGTCCAGGAACGTGAGATGCCCGTCGACGTCACTCACGGCACAGTGCCCGACACGATCAACGTCGCACCGGCCCAGGTCGATCCGTCGACCGTCATCGTGCGCGGTGCGAGCTCACGCGTGGCGTCGGTGGCCGCCGTCGAGGCGCGCGTCCCAATCGATGCCAGCGCCTTGAACATCGACCGCGAGGTCGACCTGATCGCGGTCGACGTCAACGGCAACCAGGTCCCGAACATCGAAATTCAACCCGAACGCGCGCGCGTCCGCGTCGCGGTCGCCCAGGAGCTGGCAACGCGGACCCTGCCAGTCGTGCCCCAGCTCGTAGGAGAGCCGGCGACGGGCTATCGGATCACCTCGGTCACCGTCGAACCGCTGGTGGTCACCGTCAGCGGCGAGGCGGCCAGCGTGTCCGCGCTCGACTCCGCTCCGACCGTGCCGATCGACGTTACGGGACGGACCTCCGACCTCGAGGCGATGGTCGCATTTGCACTTCCTGCGGACGTCTCGGTCAGTGGCAGCGATCAGGTTCGCGTCGTCCTCGAGATTGCCGAGTTGGAGGGGACGCAGACGTTTCTCGCCGGCGTGACCCTCGAGGGCGCCCGCTCCGACTACACCTACAGCATGGCCACGACTCAGATCAACGTCACGCTGGGTGGATCGATTGCCGCGCTCGACGCGTTCGACGCTGCCGCGCTGAGCGCTTCGGCACAGGTTTCCGGTCTTGCCCCGGGCAGCCACATCATCGTCGTGACCGTCCTTCCGCCGCCCGGCCTGCAGGTCATCGAGGTGGCCCCGACCCAGGTCTCAATCACGGTGGTCGGACCAACGCCGAGCCCCAATCTCAGTCCAAGTCCCAGCCAGTGACCCGTCTCTTCGGCACCGATGGCATCCGCGGCGTTGCCAACGAGGACCTGACGCCCAAGCTTGCCTACGACCTGGGCCGCGCAACAGCATCGCATCTGCTGGGCGGTAAGGGCCGCATCCTGGTCGGCCAGGACACTCGCCGCTCGGGCGACATGCTCGTCGCCGCCGTCGCGGCAGGAGCGATGTCACTCGGTGTCGATGTCGATCGGCTCGGGGTATGCCCTACGCCGGCGCTGGCGCTGCTGACTGCCGAAGGCGGCTACAGCGCCGGCGTGATGGTCTCGGCATCGCACAACCCGGCCAGCGACAATGGCCTGAAGGTGGTCGATGGGCGCGGCTTCAAGCTCGATGACGTAGTCGAGGATGAGCTCGAGACTCACCTCCTGCGCGCCGATGAGCTGGCCGGTCCCCAGAACGAGCACGTGGGCCGGATGCATGACGCTCACGACCTGCTCCAGACGTACGTCGAGCGGCGCATGGTGTTGGCGCGGTCGTTCAGCTACAGCGGCCGGATCGTGATCGATTGCGCCAACGGTTCCGGCTGTCTCGTCGCGCCCCAGATCCTCGCCGGCACTGGCGCCGACGTCGAGTCGTGGTTCAACGAGCCGGACGGCATCAACATCAACCTCGAGTGCGGCGCGACGGCGCCCGAGCAAGCCGCCCGTGCCGTCACTGCGTCGAACGCGGACATCGGCTTCGCGCTCGACGGCGACGCCGATCGCTGCGTGGCCATCGACGAGCACGGCGACGTCGTGGACGGCGATCAGCTGATCGGCATCATCGCCCTCGATCGGCTATCGCGCGCGCAGCTGCACGACGGCATCGTTATCGCCAGCGTCCTCTCCAACGGCGGCCTTGAGCGGGCGCTCACGCAAGCTGGCGGACGCCTGGCGCGGACACCGGTCGGTGACAAGTACATCCTCGAAGGGATGGTCATGATGGGTGCCGGGCTGGGCGGCGAAAAAAGCGGTCACGTGATCATCAGCGAGCACACCAACGCCGGCGATGGCATCGTCACCGCGCTCGAGATCCTGTCGATCGTTGCCCGCACCGGCCGGCCACTTTCCGAGCTTGCAGCTCAAATTCCCCTGTTTCCGCAGCAGCAGCGGACGATCCACGTTCGTCACAAGGATCAGTGGGAGGCGGATCCGACCTTCGCCCGTGCGGTCGACGACGCTCGCGCATCCCTCGACGGTGTCGGACGAGTGCTCGTCAGGCCGTCGGGAACTGAGCCAGCGTTGCGCATCATGGTCGAAGGAGAGGACCACACCCGCGTGTCGGCCGTGGCCGATCAGCTCGCGGCGCTCGCAGCCGAGCGCCTAAACTAGCCGGCCCGTCGGGGGCCTCCACAAGCGCGCGGAAGGGGACAGCTCGCAGATGTGCGGAATCGTCGGTTACATCGGGCCGCGTCAGGCTGCCCCCATCCTGCTCGAAGGCCTTGCCCGGCTCGAATATCGCGGCTATGACTCGGCCGGCATCGCGCTGGTTACGACCAACGGCGACATGTTCGTCGAGAAGCGCGCCGGCAAGCTGTCGAACCTGCGCACGGCGCTCGTCGATGGCACTCCCTCGGCGGCGATCGGCCTTGCGCACACCCGGTGGGCGACGCACGGCCGGCCGAACGACTTGAACGCACATCCGCACACCGACTGCTCGGGCCAGATCACGGTCATTCATAACGGCATCATCGAGAACTTCAAGTCGTTGCGCGACGGGCTGCGCGACCGCGGCCACAAGCTCAGCTCGGACACCGACACCGAGGCTCTCGCGCATCTCATCGAAGAGGCATACGAAGGCGACATCGCCGATGCCGTCCGCGCTGCGCTGCGCCAGGCACACGGCGCCTACGCGGTTGCCGCGATGCACTCCGCCGAGCCAGAGCGGCTCGTCGGCGCGCGGCTCAACGTGCCGCTCATCGTTGGCCTCGGCGACGGTGAGAACTTCCTGGCGTCCGACGTCGCCGCCGTGCTTGCCCACACCAGACGCGTGATCTTCCTCGAGGAAGGTGACGTGGCCGACATCACGGCGACTTCGGTCGCGGTTACCGGCGTCGATGGCACGCCTCACGAGCGGCTCGTGCAGGACATCGACTGGTCGATCGAGGCGGCCGAGAAGGGTGGCTACTCGCATTTCATGCTCAAGGAGATGCACGAGCAGCCCGAGGCAATCCGCGCCGCGATCACCGGCCGCGTTCACGACGACACGATCGAGCTGGACGAGCTGGAGCCGATCGCGGCGCGGCTGGCCAAGGTCGATCGGGTCGAGTTCGTAGCCTGTGGCACGGCCAACTACGCGGCGGCGGTCGGCGCGTATGTCATCCAGGACTGGCTGCACATGCCCGCCCGCTGGAACATCGGCAGCGAGTTCCGCTACAGCCCCCCGCCGCTCGATGAGCGCACGCTCGTCGTTGCCGTGACCCAGTCGGGTGAAACGGCCGACACCATCGCGCCGACGCGCTACGCCCGCCAGCAGGGCTGCCCGATCGTCGCCGTGACCAACACCGTCGGCTCGGCGATCACCCGCGAGGCGGACTCGGTCCTGTTCCTGCAGGCGGGGCCGGAGATCGCGGTCGTGGCCACCAAGACGTTCGCCACGCAGGTCACCACGCTCATCCTGCTCGCCGCGGCGATGGCCAAGCAACGCGGCCGGCTGCCGCGCGAGCGCGAGCGGCAGCTCGTCGAGGAGCTCCGGGCGCTGCCCGACAAGGCGCAGCGGGCGCTGGACATGGCCGAGCCGGCCAAGGAGCTCGCGCGGCGTTATGTCAACTCGCGCGGCTTCATGTTTGTCGGCCGTGGCATCGGCTACCCGGTCGCGCTCGAGGGTGCGCTGAAGCTCAAGGAGGTCAGCTACGTCCACGCAGAGGGTTACGCGGCGGGCGAGCTCAAGCACGGCCCCATCTCGCTGCTCGACGCGGAAGTGCCGCTCGTCGCCATCGCGACGCGCTCGTCGGTCCAGGAGAAGCTGATCAGCAACGTAATGGAGGGCCGCGCCCGCGACGCGCGCGTGCTCGCCGTCGCCACCGAGGGCGACAGCGAGATGTCCGAGTTCGCCGACGACATCCTGTGGGTGCCCGAGACGATGGAGGAGCTCAGCCCGATCCTCGCCGCGATCCCGCTCCAGCTGTTCGCCTATCACACGGCAGTGGCACGCGGCACGGACGTCGATCAGCCGCGCAACCTCGCGAAGTCGGTGACGGTCGAGTAGCCTCAGGCGCCTATGGCGCTACCAGGAGTGCCCGCTGTGCCCGAGGGCACGACTGAGCTGGGCATCGACATCATCAAGGTCGAGCGCATCGCCAACGCGCTGCGCAAGCATGGCGATCGCTTCCCAAAGCGCGTGCTGACCGACGCTGAGCACCGCTACGTCCGCAATAGGCCGCAGAACTTCGCCGGTCGCTGGGCGGCCAAGGAGGCCGTCTCGAAGGTGCTCGGCCTCGGTGTCCGCGGCGTGGGCTGGCGCGACATCGAGATCGTGCGTCTGCCGACCGGCCAGCCCACCATTCGGCTCCACGGCCGTGCCAAGGCACGCGCCGAACAGCTCGGCATGGGCCGGGTTGCCGTCTCGATCAGCCACGAGGGTGAGTACGCGGTGGCAATTGCCTTCGGGGTGCGCACCCAGGGCGGTGCATTTGTCTTCCCGCCCGATATCGAGGAGCGGCTCGACAGCCGCGAGCGCCAGCTTCTGGCGCGCATGGAGCGGCTGCGTCAGATGGAGAAGGAAGCTGGCTGAGACGTCGGTCGTTGAGCTTGACGCGGCGTTCTGCAGGGCGCTCCTACCGCGGCG
>DASQLS010000202.1:0-8269 GCA_035629915.1 Candidatus Limnocylindrales bacterium
CACCAAGACACGCGGCGAGGTCCGCGGCGGCGGCGCCAAGCCGTACCGCCAGAAGGGCACCGGGCGCGCCCGCCAGGGCTCGCGCAGCGCACCGCACTACGCCGGTGGCGGCGTCGTGTTCGGTCCGCACCCGCGCAGCTACGAGCAGCGTCTGCCCAAGCGCATGAAGCGCCTCGCGCTGCACGGCGCATTGACCTCCAAGTACGGCGACGGCGCCGTGCGGGTGGTCGACGAGCTCGGCCTGGACGCACCGAAGACGCAGGTCCTGCTCGGCTACCTCGACAACCTCAAGGCGTCGGGCCGCATTCTGGTCGTCGCCACGGGCGCAGACGCCAACCTCGAGATCTCGGCGCGCAATCTGCCACGGGTCTCGATCATCCGTGCCGACTCGCTCAACATCGTCGACGTCCTGAACGCGGACACGCTGCTCATCACCCAGCTGTCGCTGGAGAAGATGGCCGAGGTGTACGCATGACGCTGCAGGCAGCCGAGGTGATCCTTCGGCCGGTCATCAGTGAGAAGTCGATGGACGAGACGCAGCGTGGCAAGTACACGTTCCGCGTCCACGACACGGCTAACAAGCTCCAGGTCAAGGCGGCCATCGAGGAGCTCTTCAAGGTCGAGGTGATCACGGTCAATGTCTCGACCATGAAGCCCAAGGAGAAGTCGCGCAATCGAAAGCGCGGACGCCAGCGTGGCTGGACTTCGGCTTGGAAGAAGGCTGTCGTGACGCTGGCCAGCGGCCAGAAGATCGAATTCTTCGAGGGGATCTAGAAGATGCCGCTGCGTAGCTACAAACCAACCTCGCCCGCGCGTCGATTCGTTACCCGATCGACGTTCGAGGAGATCACCACCGATACGCCGCACAAGCCGCTGCTCGAGTCGAAGAAGCGCGGCAGTGGCCGCAACAGCCAGGGCCGGCTCACCGTTCGCCATCGTGGCGGCGGCGAGAAGCGCGCCTACCGGCGGATCGACTTCAAGCGCGACAAGCTGGACGTGCCGGCGCGCCTCGCGACGATCGAGTACGACCCGAATCGCTCGGCGCGCATCGGCCTGCTCCATTACCTCGACGGCGAGAAGCGCTACATGCTCGTGCCCAACGGCCTCAACGTCGGCGACACGGTCGTCGCCGGCAAGGGCGCCGAGGCGCGCGTCGGCAATGCGCTGCCGCTGCGCAACATCCCGCTCGGCACGACGATCCACAACATCGAGCTCGTGCCGGGCAAGGGCGGCCAGGTCGTTCGTTCGGCCGGCACCTCAGCACAGCTGCTGGCCAAGGAGGGCGACCACGCCCAGATCCGCATGCCGAGTGGCGAGGTTCGACGGATCGACATGCGCTGCATGGCGACGGTCGGCCAGGTCGGCAACCTCGATCACGAGAACCAGTCAATTGGCAAGGCCGGCCGGAGCCGGCACATGGGTCGCCGGCCTGAGACCCGCGGCGTGGCCATGACCCCGCGCGACCACCCGCATGGTGGTGGTGAGGGCAAGTCGCCGACCGGCATGCCGCCCAAGACGCCTTGGGGTCAACCGGCGATGGGTCACCGAACTCGACGCAACAAGATCACCGGGCGGAACATCGTTCGTTCCCGGCACCGCAAGAGCTAGCCGGGAGGTCTGAAGGAACAGCTATGTCACGTTCACTGAAGAAGGGACCTTTTGTTGAGGCTCGACTCCTCGGGCGAGTTCAGAACATGAACCGCAAGAGCGAGAAGAAGGTGCTCAAGACCTGGTCCCGCGCAAGCGTCATCTTCCCCGACTTCGTCGGTCACACGATCGCCGTCTACAACGGCAAGAAGCACATCCCGGTCTACGTGACCGAGAACATGGTCGGCCACCGTCTGGGCGAGTTCAGCCCGACGCGCAACTTCCGTGGTCACGGCAAGCACACCGAGCGCTCGTCGGCGCTGAAGTAGGACCGATCGAGATGCGTGTTTCCGCCACCGCCAAGTACCTCCGCCACTCGACGCGCAAGACGCGTCTGGTTACTCGCGCGATCATCGGCATGCCCGTCCAGCAGGCCGCGGCAGTGCTGCGCTTCATGCCCCAGGACGCGGCGCGTGACGTTGCCAAGGTGCTCAACTCGGCCGCCGCGAACGCCGAGAACAACCACGACCTGGCGCCCGATGACCTGGTCGTCGTCGAGGCGACGGCCAACGAGGGGCCGACAATCAAGCGCTTCCGCCCCCGCGCCCAGGGCCGCGCGTTTTCGATCCACAAGCCGATGACCCACATCACCGTGGTCGTCGAGAGCAAGGAGGCCTAGCCATGGGTCGCAAGGTTCACCCGTACGGCTTCCGCCTCGGCACCTCCCGAACGTGGAATGCGAAGTGGTACGCCGACAAGTCGTATACGGCGCTGCTCAAGGAAGACATCTCCATTCGTCAGCTGGTCACCAAGCGGCTGGCCAACGCGAGCGTCAGCCTGGTCGACATCGAGCGCGGCATCAATCACGTCACGGTCACCGTTCACACCGCCAAGCCGGGCATAGTCATCGGTAAGGGCGGCGCGAACGTCGAGGCGCTGCGTCAGCAGATCGGCCGCATGACGACGAGCAAGGTCAAGCTGGAGATCAAGGAGATCCGCCAGCCCGAGCTCGACGCCGTGCTTGTTGCGAGCAACATCGCCCAGCAGCTCAGCCGCCGCATCGCCTTCCGCAAGGCGATCAAGCAGGCCGTGCAGCGGACGATGAAGGCCGGCGCCAAGGGCGTCCGGATCGCCGTGTCGGGTCGCCTCGGTGGCTCGGAGATGGCCCGCCGCGAGTGGGACAAGGAAGGCCGCATCCCGCTCAACACGCTGCGTGCCGACATCAGCTACGGCCAGGTTCACGCCCACACCACTTACGGGCGCATCGGCGTCAAGGTCTGGATCTATCGCGGCGACGTGCTTCCCGAGCGGCAGGCGCCGCCCGAGGCGGCCGCGGCGACCGGCGCCGGGGTGGGAGCGTAGCCATGTTGATGCCCCGTCGAGTCAAGCACCGCAAGGTTCAGCGCGGTCGCATGTCGGGCCTGGCCAAGGGTGGCAGCACGATCGCCTTCGGCGAGTTCGCGCTGATGACCGAAGAGCCGGCGATGATCACCGCCCGGCAGATCGAGGCCGCCCGTCGCGCCATGACGCGCTACGTCAAGCGCGGCGGCAAGATCTGGATCCGCATCTTCCCCGACAAGCCGGTTACCAAGAAGCCGGCCGAAGTGCGCATGGGCTCCGGCAAGGGCGCACCCGACCATTGGGTCGCGGTCGTCAAGCCCGGCCGAATCCTGTTCGAGATGGCCGGCGTTCCGCAGGAAGAAGCGGCCGAGGCGATGCGCCTCGCCGGCCACAAGCTGCCGATCGACGTCAAGTTCCTTGTCCGCGAGGGAGTGGGTGGTGGCGATGGACATCGTTAAGGTCCGCGAGCTGACCGACACCGAGCTTGGCCAGGAGCTGGCCACGCAGCGCCGGTCGCTGTATGACCTGCGCTTCCAGCTGGCCACGCGTCAGCTGACCGATCACAGCCAGCTTTCCCAGGTCCGTCGCTCGATCGCGCGGATCCTGACCGTGATCACCGAGCGTGGTCTCGACGAGAACGAGCTGTCGCGCATCGCCGCGCCCGCACCTGCCGCTCGCGGCCGGGTGCGTGGGCGCTCCGCCGCGCGCAAGCCGAGTGGCACGGCCAAGAAGACGACCACTGACAAGGCGACCGCCAAGAGCGGCGATGGAGGTAAGGAATGAGCGCGGCTGTGCGCACCATGCGCAAAGAGAAGGTCGGCCGCGTCGTGTCCGACAAGATGGACAAGACGATCGTTGTGTCCGTCGAGCGCCTTCAGCGGCACCCGCTGTACAAGCGCGTCATCCGCCTGTCGACCAAGTTCAAGGCGCACGACGAGCGCAACGAGGCACGCATCGGTGACACGGTGCGCATCGTCGAGTCGCGACCGCTGTCGGCGACCAAGCGCTGGCGGATGGTCGAGATCGTGGCCCGCGCAGGCGAGGGTGCCGGCGAGCCGGTCGTGGCTGAAGAGGCCGCGACGAGCGAGGCGATCCACATGGCCGCTCATCCCGGCCGCGATCGAGCGGCTGAGGAAGCCGCCGCGACGGAGTCCGAGACCGAACCGGTGGCTGTTGCCGCGGGCGTGGAGGAGGCCTCCTAAGTGATCCAGCAGCAAAGCCGCCTGAAAGTGGCGGACAACACCGGCGCCCGGGTGATCCAGTGCATCCGCGTCCTCGGCCGTTCGCAGAAGACGACGGCCGCGGTCGGCGATGTGATCGTCGCCAGCGTGAAGCAGGCGATCCCCAATGCCGCCGTCAAGAAGGGCGACGTGGTCCGTGCCGTGATCGTGCGCACGACCAAGGAGCTCGGCCGGCCGGACGGCAGCTACATCCGATTTGACGAGAACGCAGCAGTGTTGATCAACAACCAGGGCAATCCGCGCGGAACGCGCATCTTTGGCCCCGTCGCGCGCGAGCTGCGCGACAAGAACTACATGAAGATCGTGTCCCTCGCGCCGGAGGTGCTGTAGTGGCAACGGCGACGATGCGCACCCGCTCGCCGCGCGTGCCTGACATCCGCAAGGGCGACACGGTGCTCGTGCTGTCCGGCAAGGAAGCCGGCAAGCGCGGCACTGTCGAGCACGTCATGCGCAACCGGCAGGGCTTCAAGAAGACCGTCAGCAAGTACGGCTCGGCGTGGCGGCGGATGAGCCCGCTGTCCGACGTGGCCGTCGTGGTCGAGGGTCTCAACATTGCCAAGCGGCATACCAAGCCGCGCCCCAAGCAGGGCCGCACTGAGCGTCAGCCGCGGATCCAGCAGGGCGGCATCATCGACATCCCCCAGCCGATCCTGGCCAGCAAGGTGATGGTCGTCTGCCCCAACTGTGGTGAGCCGACGCGCATCAAGCATGGCAAGGGCGGCGACGGTCGCTCGATCAGGCTGTGCGCCAAGTGCGGCGAGACGATCAGCGGCGAGGTCAAGACGAAGAAGTGAACGAAGACGGACTCCGTCGCCGCTACCACGACGAGGTCGTGCCGGCGCTGCTGAAGGAATTTGGCTATGCCAACCCGATGCAGGTGCCGCGCCTGTCCAAGATCGTGGTCAACATCGGCCTCGGCGAAGCACTGACCAACGCCAAGGCGCTTGACGCCGCGGTCGGCGACCTGGCCCAGATCACGGGTCAGAAGCCGATCGTGACCCGAGCGCGGCGCTCCATCGCGCAGTTCCGACTGCGCACCGGCAACCCGATCGGGGCCAAGGTCACGCTGCGCGGCCAGCGCATGTGGGATTTCCTCGAGCGGCTCACCCGCCTGGCCCTGCCGCGCATCCGCGACTTCCGCGGTGTGCCGACCAAGTCGTTCGACGGCCGCGGCAACTACTCTCTCGGATTGCGCGAACAGCTCGCGTTCCCGGAGATCGACTACGACAAGATCGACCGGCTGCGCGGGCTCGAGGTGAGCATTGTCACCACCGCCCAGACAGACGAGGAATCAAAGCGGCTGCTGCAGCTGCTCGGCATGCCATTCGCCGGGCAGAACGGGTAGTCGCCGCAAGCGAAGGCAGGAAGCGCGGCTCGAGCCGCAACTCCTGCCGGAGCGCGCAGCAACGCCACGAGCGATTGCGGAGGTAGAAGGAAGCTAAATGGCCAAGAAGTCACTCATCGCCAAGCAGAAGCGGAAGCCACACCACCCGGTGCAGGGCTACAACCGTTGCTTCGTGTGCGGCCGTCCGCGCGGCTACATGCGCCGCTTCGCGCTGTGCCGAATCTGCTTCCGCGAGCGGGCGCTGATGGGCGAGCTGCCCGGCGTGACGAAGTCGAGCTGGTAGACAGATGAACATCTCAGATCCAATCGCCGACATGCTCACGCGCATCCGTAACGGAAGCCGTGCGCGTCATACCGAAGTGAGCATTCCCGCCTCGCGGACCAAGCTCGCCATTGCCGAGATCCTGCGTGACGAGGGCTTCATCGAGTCCTTCGAAGAGGGTCGCGACGGCGTCCATCCGGTGCTCCGCGTCCAGCTCAAGTACGTCGGCAAGGTGCCGGTCATCAGTGGGCTGAAGCGCGTTAGCAAGCCCGGTCTGCGCGTGTACGCGACCAAGACCGACATCCCGCGCGTGCTCGGCGGCCTGGGCGTGGTCATCGTCAGCACGAGCCACGGCATCATGACCGGCTCGCGAGCACGCAAGGCACAGCTGGGCGGCGAAGTGCTCGCCTACGTCTGGTAGAGAGTCATGTCACGAATCGGCAAGATGGCCATCCCCATTCCCTCCGGCGTCGATGTTTCGATCGACGGCAACCATGTCGCGGTGAGCGGCCCCAAGGGCAAGCTCGAACGTGATGTGGCGCCCGAGCTGCGCGTCGTCCAGGAGGACGGCCAGCTGCGCGTTGAGCGCCCCAATGACGAGAAGCGATCGCGCGAGCTGCACGGCCTGACGCGCACTCTGGTGGCGAACATGGTCACCGGCGTGACCGACGGCTACCGCAAAGGCCTCGAGATCAATGGTGTGGGCTATCGCGCCCAGCTCGTCGGCAACAAGCTGCAGCTCAACCTGGGCTACAGCCATCCGATTGAGATCGATCCCCCGGCGGGCATCACGTTCGAGGTCGAGAGCCCCGTTCGCCTGGCCGTCGTCGGCATCGACAAGGAGCTCGTCGGCCACGTCGCCGCGCGGGTCCGCAGCCAGCGCAAGCCCGAGCCCTACAAGGGCAAGGGCGTCCGCTATGCAGGCGAGCAGGTTCGCCGCAAGGCCGGCAAGGCGGGCAAGATCGGAGGCAAGAAGTGACCCTCGCGCCCAGCCGCTCGGCGGCGCGTGTCAAGCGCCACACACGGCTTCGACTTACGCTGTCCGGCTCTACCGAGCGGCCGCGTCTGGCAGTCTTTCGCAGTCTGAATCAGATCTATGCCCAGCTGATCGACGATTCGGTCGGTCGGACGCTGGCCAGCGCCTCGTCACTCGAGACGGACGTGCGCAGCAAGAAGGGCAACAAGACCGAGCATGCCAAGGCCGTTGGCCGCCTGCTTGCCGAGCGTGCCAAGGACGCCGGCGTGAAGCAGGTCGTCTTCGACCGAGCGGGCTTCCGCTATCACGGCCGCGTTCGCGCGCTGGCCGATGCGGCTCGCGAAGCCGGCCTCGACTTCTGATTCGAACGAGACAAGGAGTAAACCTTTGCCCAGGATCGATCCCGCCCGCCTGACGCTCGAAGAGCGAGTCGTGCAGATCAACCGTGTCGCCAAGGTCGTCAAGGGCGGTCGCCGCTTCAGCTTCAGCGCGGTCGTCGTTGTCGGCGACGGCGCCGGCCATGTCGGCGCCGGGCTGGGCAAGGCGGGCGAGGTGCCCGAGGCGATCCGCAAGGGCGTCGAGGACGCCAAGAAGAACCTGATCAAGGTGCCGCTCGTCGGCACGACCATTCCCCACGAAGTGACTCAGCAGTACGGCGCCAGCAAGGTGCTGCTCAAGCCCGCCTCGCAGGGCACCGGCGTCATCGCCGGCGGCTCGGTGCGTGCCGTGGTCACCGCCGCGGGCATTCGCGACGTGCTGTCCAAGTCGCTCGGCTCGACCAATCCGGTCAATGTCGTGCGCGCCACGCTCGAGGCACTCAAGAACATGCACAGCGCCGAGGAGCTGTCCGAGCGCCGCGGCAAGCCGTTGCGCAGCGTGATCAGCGGCCAGCCGTCGACGTACCGTCGGGCGGAGGGCGATTCGAGCGGCACGGAGGTTCCGGGCAATGGCCGGTAAGCTGCGTGTGACGCTCATCAAGAGCGTCATCAGCCATACGCGTGAGACGCGCGCGACAGTTCGCGCGCTGGGCCTGCACCGCATCGGTGAGACCGTCGAGATCGACGACACGCCGCCGTTGCGCGGGATGACCCGCCGCGTGCGCTTCCTGCTTCGTACCGAGGAGATCGGCGAGGAGGCAACCGCCGCGACCGAGACCCGTACGACGCGCAAGAAGAAGGAAGAGAGCGACCAGTGAAGCTGCACGATCTACGCCCCGCCGCCGGCTCGCGCCGTGCTCGCACGCGCGTAGGCCGAGGCATCGCCGCCGGCCAGGGCAAGACCGCCGGCCGTGGCACCAAGGGTCAGAAGTCGCGCGCCGGCGCAAGCATCCCGGCGTGGTTCGAAGGCGGCCAGACGCCGATCCACGTCCGCGTCCCGAAGCTGCGCGGCTTCAAGAACCGATTCAAGATCGAATACGCCGTCGTCAACGTCGGCCAGATCTCGGCGTATGCCGAGGCCGGTCGCTTTGGCGTCGAGCTCGAGGCGCCCAAGGCGGCGCGCGGCAAGAAGGACGACGC
>DASQLS010000203.1:0-11389 GCA_035629915.1 Candidatus Limnocylindrales bacterium
TACATCATCACGAGGCCGCCATCGACGGCCAGCACCTGGCCCGTGATGTAGGCGGCTTCGTCGGACGCGAGGAATGCGACCGCGTAGGCGATCTCGTCGGTCGTGCCGAAACGGCCGAGCGGCGTGCGGTCGATTGCCATCTGCTGGAGCTCCGGGGCCAGGTCCTGGGTCAGCTCGGTGAGCACGAAGCCGGGCGCGACGGCATTGACGGTGATGCCGCGTGAGCCAAGCTCGCGCGCCGCAGCCTTGGTCAGGCCGATCAGGCCGGCCTTTGCGGACGAATAGTTCGCCTGGCCCATCTGGCCGGCCTGGCCGCTGACCGAGGTGATGTTGATGATCCGGCCCGACTTGGCGCGGAGCATCGGCCGGGTAACCGCCTTGAGCGTCCAGAACGCGCCGAACAGGTTCGTCTCGAGCACGTCACGCCAATCCTCGGGCTTCATGCGCATGATCAGGTCGTCGCGCGTGATGCCGGCGTTGTTGACGAGGATGTCCACCTTGCCGTACGCGTCCAGAGCTGCCTTGACCAGCTCTTCGGCCGCGTCCTGCTGGGTCACGTCAGCCTGGACGTGGACGGCCTTGCGGCCTTTCGCCTCGATCTCCTTCGCGGTCGCGTTCGCCGCGTCCTGGTTGGCTTGATACGAGAAGCAGATGTCGGCGCCCTGTTCGGCCAGCCGCAGCGCGATGGCCTTGCCAATCCCGCGCGAGCCACCGGTCACGACGGCCGCCTTGCCTGACAGATCAATCATGCGAGGACCTCGTTGCGGTGGGCGTGTTCCGGTTCGCCGGGAACGACATCGTCGAGCGGCACTGGCGGCCCTTCTCCGGCGAGGATCTGGCGCAGGCGCTCGGGGATCGGATCGACCGAGCCCCAATCCTGCGGCTCGCGCACCTGGGCGACCGGCTCGACGGACGCGGCGCGCTGGCCGCACAGCGGATCGGCGGTCCACTCGAGAGCGATGCCACCCGAAGTCAGGCCGGCGCCGAACGCCACCAGTACGATCTTGTCGCCGATCTTGATGCGCCCCGAATCGACCGCCTCGGCCAAGGCGATGCCGACCGAGGCGGCGGACGTGTTCCCGTACCGGTCGAGGTTGACGAACATCTTGTCCATCGGCAGGTTGAGACCCTTGGCGACCGACTCGATGATGCGCACGTTGGCCTGGTGCGGGATGAACAGGTCGATCTCGTCCGGCTTCCATCCCGCGCGCTCGATTGCCTTGAGCGCGGTCGTGGCCATAGTCCTGGTCGCGAAGCGGTAGGTCTCCTTGCCTTCCATGCGCACGTAGTGCTCGCCGCGGGCGAGCGTGCCGCCGCTCACCGGCGAGCGCGAGCCGCCCGAGGGCAGCCAGATCATGTACGCGCCGTCGGGGTCGGTCGTCATCTCGAGGCCCTGCATGCCACCACCTTCCTGGTCGGAGGCGGACAGCACGACAGCCCCCGCGCCGTCGCCGAAGAGGATGCACGTCCCACGGTCGGAGTAGTCGAGGAAGCGGGTCAGCGTCTCGGCGCCGATGACCAGCGCGTTCTTGAACGCTCCCGAGCGGAGATACGCGTCGGCGACCGAGTAGGCGTAAACGAAGCCCGAGCACGCGGCCATGACGTCCATCGCCGCGGCGCGCGTGTTGCCGATCGCCTCCTTGACCAGCGCGCCGGTCGACGGCATCCAGTAGTCGGGCGTGAGCGTGGCGACGAGGATGATGTCGATGTCGTCTGGCTCGAGGCCGGCGACCGCGATCGCGCGCTTGCCCGCGATCGCGGACAGCGTGGCCGTCGTCTCGTGCGCGGCTGCGACGCGGCGCTCGCGGATACCGGTCCGCGCGACGATCCACTCGTCGGATGTGTCGACGACGCGTTCAAGGTCGGCGTTGGTCAGGACGCGCTCGGGCGCGTACATGCCCCAGCCGGTGATTCGGACGCTGCGCGCGTTCATGGCTCCACCTCAATCAACGGCTGCTTGGCCTTGACCAGCGCGCCACTCTCGACATAGATCCGCGTCACCCGGCCGGCCCGGTCGCTCTTGATCTCGTTGAACAGCTTCATTGCCTCGATCAGCCCGATCACCTGGCCGACCATCACCTGCGCTCCGATGCTCAGGTACGGCTCGGCCCCGGGCGAGGGCGACGTGTAGAACAGCCCGGTGAGCGGCGCCACGACCGCATTCGGAGGTGGCGCATCGGTCGCCCGGCGGGCTGGATCGTCCGGCCCGGATGCCGCAGCTTGCGAATCTCCGACGGCGGCTGGGGCCGGGCCAACCGCCGATGGCTTGCGCAGCAGCACCGTCGTGCCACCGGCCTCGACCTCGATCTCGGACAGCTCCGACTCGTTGAGCAGCGTCTCGAGTCGGTCGATCAGGTCGATCAGCCCGCTCGTGTCGGTCTGCGGCGTCGCCTCCGTGGCCGAGCTCATCAGTCCTCGTCCCAGCGCCGGAAGACGAGCGCCGAATTCTGGCCACCGAAGCCGAACGCGTTGACCACAGCGGTGCGGACATTGCGACTCTTTGCCGTCAGTGGCGTGCAGTCGAGACCGGCTGCGTCGGGCGAGGGATCGACGAGATTGAGCGTCGGCGGCACGCAGCCCTCGCGCATCGCGCTGATCGTCGCCACCGCACCGATGCCACCGGCCGCACCGAGCGTGTGGCCGATCGAGCTCTTGGTCGCAGTGATCGACACGTTGCCGGCGTGTGCCCCGAAGATCGTCTTGAACGCGGCCAGCTCGGCAGGATCGCCTTCCGGCGTCGAAGTCGCGTGGGCGCTGACGTGATCGACCTCGGACGGGTCGATGTCCGCCTTCTCGAGCGCGCGCAGCGCGGCGCGGACGCCGCCCGCTCCACCGGGGGCCGGCAGCGTGATGTGGTTGGCGTCCGCAGTGGCGCCATAGCCGCACAGCTCGGCCAGGATCTGGGCGCCGCGCCGCCGGGCGTGGCCAAGCTCCTCGAGCACGAGCACGGCGGCGCCCTCGGCGATCACGAATCCGTCACGGCCCTCGTCGAACGGCCGGCTGGCCCCGGCGGGATCATCGTTGCGTGTCGACAGTGCGCGCATCGCGGCGAACGCGCCGACGAGCGGCTCGAAGATGGGCGCCTCCGAGCCGCCGCTGAGCATCATGTCCGCGTCGCCGCGGATGATCGTCTCGGATGCCTCGCCGAGCGCGTGGCCGGCAGTGGCGCAGGCGCTGACCGTGGCGTAGTTGGGGCCCCGCGCGCCGAACGAGATGGCGGCCTGCCCAGAGCCGAGATTGGCGATAGCCATCGGAATGAAGAAAGGCGAGATGCGGTCGGGCCCGCGCGTGGCGTTGATCGTGATCTGCTCGGTGAGCGTGCCCGAGCCGCCCAGTCCGGAGCCGATGATCACGCCGGTTCGATCGGCCAACTCACCCTCGAGCATCTCGGGCAGCCCGGCGTGGTTCATTGCCTCGCGCGCCGCGACCAGGGTGAACTGGGTGTAGCGATCGGTGCGCCGGATCTCCTTTCGATCGAGCACGTTCGATGCGTCGAAGTCGCGCACCTCACCGGCGATCTTGCTCGTCACTCGCTCGGGGTCGAACGACTCGATCGTGCGCACACCCGACTCACCTGCCACCAGCCGCGACCAGAACGTGGCGACGTCGTTGCCCAGCGGCGTCACGGCACCCATGCCGGTGACGACGACGCGTCGGCGCGGCGGGCGCGCGGGCGAGGTCACCGGATCAGTCGCCCCGTGCGGATGGTTGCGGCGCGATACACGTCGCCGTGGAGACCGCGCGCCGCGACCTCCTCGGCCGCGACGGCAGCGTCGTACGGCGGCCGGAACAGCTCGGCGGTTGGATCTGGCTCGTTCTCGTCGTCGGGCAGGGTGACCAGCGCCCAGCACGCGGCCGGATCGCCGTCGAACGCGTAGCCGCACGAGCCAGGGTTGACGATCAGCCGCTGGCCCAGCTCGCGCACGTCGGCGACGTGGGTATGGCCGCAGGCGATCGTTCGAGCGTCGGTGCGCGTGACGCGCTCGACCGTGACCGTTGGATCGAGATCGGTGGCCAGGCCGGCCGTGTTGCTGCCCGGCGACGCGTGGCAGAGCAGGAAAAGCTCCGAGTCGACCGTCAGCCGGCGCTCGGATGGAAGCCGACGGAGCCAGTCGAGGTGTTCGTCGGAAAGCTGGTCGTGAGCCCACTCGGCGGCGGCGATATGGCCGGCGGGTACCTCCTCGAGGCCCGGGAACGCCGCCCCATAGTCGAAGTCGGCGACGGCAATGTCGGTGTTGCCCTGGATTACGAGCGCTCCGTCGGCCTCGAGGGCTCGCACACGGTCGGCGACCTCGGCCGGCCGCGGCCCGCTGAGCAGCAGGTCGCCGGCGATCGCGATTCGATCGGGCTTATGGCGCTTGATGTCGGCCAGGGCCGCCTCAAGCGCGGCCAGGTTGCCGTGAATGTCGCTCAGCACGGCGACGCGGATCGCCATTAACCGAGCACCCCTTCGCCGGGGATGATGAACGAGATCGTCGCCTCGCAGCAGACCTCGCCGTCGACGCTGGCTACGGCCTTGCCACGGCCGAAGCGACGGCCGAGCTTGTCCATGGTCACCTCAAGGGTCAGCCTATCGCCGGGCTGAACGACGCGCTTGAAGCGGCACTCGTCGATGCCGGCGAAGAGGCCGATTCGATCGCCGAAGCCCTCCTGCTGCGCGACGTAGACGGCCATCGTCTGGGCCAGTGCCTCGACCTGCATCACACCGGGCATCACCGGCAGCTCCGGGAAGTGGCCCTGGAAGAACCACTCGGTCGCGGTGACCCCCTTCTCGCCCCGGATGTATGACCGAGCCGGGTCGTATTCGACTATGCGATCGACCATCAGGATCGGCCACCGATGCGGGATGAGCTTCATGATGTCGGCCGTGGTGAGCACGACGCCCTCGCGGCGGAGCGGATTGGCCTCGACTGTGTCGGTCATTCGGTCCCCTGTGTAGGCGGTTTCAGGCCGCTCTCGCTGCGGCCAGGAACGCGCCGCTGCCGACGCGATCGAGAAGGTTGGTCGTGAACTCTCCATCCAGGAACGTGGGATGGGCGAGTAACGCCCGATGTAGCGGCAGATTGGTGACCAGGCCGTCGACGACGAGCTCGTCGAGCGCCTGGCGCGAGCGGGCAATCGCGGTCGGACGGTCAGGCCCCCAGACGATTAGCTTGCCGAGCAGCGAATCGTAGTACGGCGGCACGTCGTAGCCGCTGTACAGGTGGCTGTCCATGCGCACCCCCGGCCCGCCCGGCGGCAGGTAGCGCTCGATCAGACCTGCCTGCGGGCGGAAGTCGTTGGCGCTGTCCTCGGCGTTGATCCGGAACTCGATCGCATGGCCGCGCGACGTGACATCCTGCTGGGTGTAGCCGAGCGGCTCGCCGGCGGCGATGCGGATCTGCTCGGCGACGAGATCGATGCCCGACAGCATCTCGGTCACCGGGTGCTCGACCTGGATGCGGCAGTTGATCTCGATGAAGTAGTAGTTGCCGTCGCGGTCGAGCAGGAACTCGAGCGTGCCGAGGTTCTCGTAGCCGGCGGCGACGACGGCCTGGATTGCCGCGTCGGCGAGCGCCTCGCGCCGGCCCTGGTCGAGCGCCGGCGACGGCCCCTCCTCGATGATCTTCTGGTGCCGGCGCTGGACCGAGCAGTCGCGTTCGCCGACATGGACGCCGTTGCCGTAGCGGTCGACGACCACCTGGACCTCGACGTGGCGGTTCTCCTCGAGCCACTTCTCGAGGTAAAGCGAGTCATCACCGAAGGCGGCCAGCGCCTCGGACCGACAGACGGTCATCGCCTGCTGAAGCTCGCGCTGTGAGCGGACCATGCGCATTCCCTTGCCGCCGCCACCGGCCGACGGCTTGATGAGCACGGGGTAGCCGATCTGCTCCGCCTCGGCGACGCCGTGCGCGTCGTCGCGAAGCATGCCCGAACCGGGGATCGTCGGCAGTCCGTGGCGCCCCAGGAGAGTGCGTGTACCGGCCTTTGAGCCGAAGCGCTCGAGAACCTCGGGCGGTGGGCCGATGAAAGTCAGGCCGTGGGCGCGGGTCATCTCGGCAAAGGTGTCGTCCTCGGACAGAAAGCCGTAGCCCGGGTGGATGGCATCGCAACCGGTGACCAGTGCCGCGGACAGCAGCGCCGGCGCAGAGAGATAGCTGCGGCGCGACTCGGCCGGACCGATGCAGATTGCCTCGTCAGCGAGCTGGACGGCGCGCGAGTCTCGATCGGCCTCGCTGTACGCAACGACCGCGGCGATGTCCATCCGTCGGCAGGCGCGCAGGATGCGCAGCGCGATCTCGCCGCGGTTGGCGATCAGGATCTTGCTAAACATCGGCGACCATCCGCTCCGGCGCGACGCGCGCGATCGGCTGGCCGTACTCGACCGCCTGGCCGGCCTCGACCTCGAGCGCGTCGATAGTCCCATCGATCTTGGCGACCACCTCCTGGCGCACGCCGAGCACATCGACGTGGCCGATCAGGTCGCCGTTGCTGATCGCCGAGCCGACGCCGACCCCATCGCGCGGCGCGTAGTAGCCGACCGCCGGAGATGTGATCAGGCCCCGATCCAGGTCTCGTCGCGGGGCGTGGCCGTCATTCGGTGAGTGGCTCGCGTGGCTCGGAGCCGGCGCCTGCTTGTGTCCGCTGGCCGGACTGGCGCCGGCGGCAGGCGCCTCGCCGTTGCTTGCCATCGGCCGGCGCAATCGGACGCGCCAGCCCTCCTCGCGCACCTCGAGCTCGCCCAGCTCGCTCCGTGTCAGGCGGTCGATCAGCGCCGGCACGACCTCGCCGGCGAGGCGCGCGATCGTGGTGCGGTCGGTGTTGTCGCCGGTCATTGGCTAGACATCCTCTCGCAACGGCGCATCCGCCTCGTCGTCCGCGGCATGAGCAGGCAGCCCATCGCCACCAACGAGCGAGGCACGACCGCCGTCGAGCAGCTGGCGGATGCGGTCGACGAGCCCGGGCCGCTCCGGTCGCGGCTCGCCGCTCGGAGTGGCTGTCGCGTACTCGCCCATCCGCCGATAGCGCGCGTAGCGCGCGTCAACGAGGACCTTGCGGTCGCGACCGGCGAGGGTGTCGAGATGCGACGCGAGGCGCGCCTTGAGCGTCGCGGCCATCTCCCTCGGATGCTCGTGCGCGCCGCCGGCCGGTTCCGGCACGACCTCGTCGATGACCCCCAGGGCGAGCTGCTCCGACGCGGTCAGGCGCATCGCCACCGCCGCCTGCTGGGCAAACTCGGGATCGCGCCACAGGATGCTCGCGGCGCCCTCCGGGCTGATGACCGAGTAGATCGAGTTCTCGAGCGCCAGGACAACATCGGCGACCGCCAGCGCCAGCGCTCCGCCTGAGCCGCCCTCGCCGGTGATGACAGTCACGATCGGCGTGCGCAGGCCAGTCATGACCTGGATCGAGCGAGCGATCGCTTCGGCCACTCCCCGTTCTTCCGAGGCTGGCCCGGGAAATGCACCGGGCGTGTCGATGAACGTGACAACCGGCAGCTGCAGCCGCTCGGCCAGTCGGAAGAGGCGTATCGCCTTGCGGTAGCCCTCTGGATGGGGCATGCCGAAGTTGCGCCGGATGTTCTCCTCGGTCTCGGCGCCTTTCTGGTGGCCGATGAACACCGCCCGTCGGCCATCGATGCGGCACAGACCGCCGACGATTGCGGGATCGTCGCGAAACAAGCGGTCGCCATGGAGCTCGATCACCTCGGTCGCCATCGCCTCGACGAGCTCGAGCGTGTGCGGCCGCTTCACGTTGCGCGCCTGCTGGACACGCTGCCAGACCGCCGCGCGCAGCTCGTCCTCGTTCACGGTGACCGTTGTCGTGGCTGTCGTCTGCTCAGCCATTGGCTGACTCGCGATTCGAGGTCACGGCTTCGCGCGTGACGTAGTTGTCGAGAAAGGCAGGCGAGCGGCCGATCGGTGAGCTGCCGTTGCTGGCCGACTTATCGGCCAGCGGTGCCGCTCGCAGGTAGCGCAGCAGGCCCTGAATGGTGTCGCGCAGCTTTCCGCGCGGCACGACAAGGTCCACGAAACCGTGGTCGAACAGGAATTCGGCGCGCTGGAAGCCCTCCGGCAGCTCTTCGGAAATGGTGCCTGCCGCGACTCGCGCTCCGGCAAAGCCGATGAGCGACTTCGGTTCGGCGATGTTCACGTCGCCGAGCGCTGCGAACGAGGCGAACACGCCGCCCGTGGTCGGATCGGTCAGCAGGCTGATGTACGGCACCCCGGCCTCGCCCAATCGGCCGAGCGCGGCGACGGTCTTGGCCAGCTGCATCAGCGAGAGCGTGCCCTCCTGCATCCGTGCTCCGCCCGAAGAGGACACCACGATGAGCGGCAGTCGCTCCTCGAGCGCATGCTCGGCCGACCGGGTGACCTTCTCACCGACGACGGTGCCCATCGAGCCGCCCATGAACGCAAAGTCCATTACGCACAGCGCGACCTTCGTGCCGCCGATCGTGCCCGTCCCCCAAACGGCGGCGTCGCGGATGCCGGTCGCCACGCGCGCGGCTTCGAGCCGTTCCGGGTACGGCTTCTGGTCTACGAAGCCGAGCATGTCGACCGATTCGAGACCGGCATCCTGCTCGCGGAAGCTGTCGCGATCGAGCAGCAGCGCCAGCCGCGCGTCGACGCGCAACCTGAAGTGGTGGCCGCAGCGTGGGCAGATGCGCTGGTTCTTCTCGAGCTGCTTGTTGTAGAGCATCTCCTCGCATTCGGGACAGCGCGTCCACAGGTCAGTCGGGTGAGACTCGCGGCGACCGCCGAAGGGCAGCTTGATCGGCATCGTCAGCCGCGCCCGAGCTCGGTCCGCGGGCGGCGCAGCCAGGCCAGCATCGCCGCGCCGGCGATCGAGACGCCGCCCGCGATCGCGCCGCCGAACAGGAGCCGTCGGTCAACGACGACCGCTGTTGCGGGATCACCGTGCGCGGCCCGGAGCTGCTCGGCCAGCCGCTCCTCGAACAAAAACGAGGGATGGACGCGCGGCAGGCCGCGCTCGAGCAGGCGAATCACGTGGCGCACGCCGGCGGATGGTGTATGGCCGCCGTGACGCAGCGGCACCGGATCGCGCGCGTGCCCGGCGAGCAGCGCATCGATGTACGCGTCGCTCTGGATGGCGCTCTCTTCGAGTTCGCGGAGCATCAGTTGGCTGCGCGCCTTCGCCCCACCGTGCCTGATGCGCCGGATGCGCCCGTCCGGCGCATGCCGCGGCCACCTGCCTTGCCCAGCTGGGCGGCGACCGACTGCAAGGAGCGATGAATCAGCACGCGCGTCGCGCCCTCGGTTCGACCGAGCACGAGCCCGATCTCGCGCGTGCTCATCTCCTCGACGAAGCGGAGCACCAGCGCGCGGCGGCGATCGTCGGGCAGCTGGTCGATGGCCAGGAGTGCCTCACGCAGCTCCTCACGCTCGGCGGCGGTCGCCGGCACGTCGTGAGCACCGGCCATCTCGGCCGCCAGGTCGAGCGAGCCTTCGGGATGTCGCCTGGTCCGCCGTCGCTCGTTCGAGATGGCATTGCGCGCGATCTGGAAGAGCCAAATCCGAAAGCTGCTATCCGGTGGCGCCGCCTGCTCGCGGAAACGCGGCAGCCCGGCCAGCGCACGCAGAAAGACCTGAGCGGTCAGATCCTCCGCCGCGTGGCGGTCGCGAAGCTCGTAGAGGGCGAAGCTGTACACCTGGGCAACGTACTTCCGATAGAGCGCCTCGAAGGCGCGCGGGTCGCGTCGAGCCTCATCCACGGTGGTGCGGTCGACGTCGACATTGCTCGGGACCGACGCACGGTCCCTACCTCTCCTCAACACCGCGGAAGTCTAGTCGTTACACCTTGGCCCCTACCATCGGCCGAATGCGTCACTACCACGGCTTTATGGCCGACAGCGCGCGCTGGCAGCGCTTCCAGTTGCGACCCGATGACGTGGTCATCACCACGCCGGCCAAATGCGGAACGACCTGGACGCAGCAGATCGTGGGCATGCTGCTGCGCGATACCGTCACGCTGCCGCCGATAGGGACGATCTCGCCGTGGCTCGACATGCTGGTGCGCTCAGAGGAATTGGTCTTCAGCCTGCTCGACGCACAGACTGAGCGACGCTTTATCAAGACGCACACGCCCCTCGACGGGCTGCCATTCATACCGTCGGTGACCTACATCGCGGTGATCCGTCACCCGCTCGACGTGGCGCTGTCCGACCGCGACCACATGGCCAACCTGCTGCGATTGCGAGCAGCCAAATTGCGCGAAGAGGCCGTGGGGGAGTTTGTGTCCACCATCGAACGCGAGAGTCCGCCGGATGACCCGGCCGACTTCCTGCGCTGGTTCATCGACAACCATGAGCAGCCCACGGGTAGCGGTCCGTACGGCCTCGAGGACTACTGCCAGCAGATTCGTACCTATTGGGACGCCCGAGCCGAGCCCAACGTTCATCTCTTTCACTACGACGACCTGTGGAACGACCTCGACGGTCAGATGCGACGGGTCGCGGCCATCCTCGGAGTCTCGGTCGACGAGGCGCGTTGGCCGGAGTTCCGGTCCGCCGCGACGCTTGACTCGATGCGTGCGCGGGCGACCGACACGGCGCCGGACGTGGAGCTGGGCCTGTGGCAGTCACCCACCGAGTTCTTCCGTGTCGGCGGTTCGCGTGATTGGGCGAGCTTGCTTACGCCCGACGATGTCGCTCACTTCAACGAACGGCTCCGCGTGCTGGCGGGCGATGCGACCGACTGGGTGCTCAGCGGCGGCGGCGGAATGGTTGCCGGCGGGATATCTAGTCCGAGGGCCATGCGCCGACCCGACTGAATATGTGCCGAGGTCGCTACCTGGAGCGGCTCATCGGCTCCGACACGACGCCCGATACCAACGACGAGTCAGACTGACCGATCCATGACCAGCTCAAGGCCGCCCGTACCGACATCGTTTGGTCGGATCGAGACATAGTCAGTCGGATCGAGACATATTCAGTCGGTTCGGCACATGGCTCCGGAATGGAGACATCCACGCGGCCGTGTGCCTAGGCGACGCGGCAGCGAATTACCTCACCGCTGTCGATCGATCGATCGTGGCCGTCGTCGCCCGACAGAAGCAACGCGCCGGACTCGGGATCGATGCCGGTGGCGATACCGCCGATCGTTTCGCCGGGCAGATAGATGTCGACGTGACGCGTCGTGGTCACCTGGTTGGTCGACCAGCCGGCGACGTCGAACTGGCCACCCTGCAGTGCCTCGTAACGCGGTTCGAGGCGAGCCAGGAATGCGTCGAGCAGCTGATCGTTATCGATCGGTCGACGTCCGGCCAGCTCGCGCAGGCTGGTCATGGCCGGGGCGATGGCCCATGGGAAATCGGTCGCCCGCCAGTCGCTGTTGATGCCGATGCCCACCACCGCCGATTCGACGCGGTCGTCGATCAAGGCCGACTC
>DASQLS010000204.1:0-10272 GCA_035629915.1 Candidatus Limnocylindrales bacterium
CGGCTTGAACGGCGCGGAGATCGTGTTCATCCCGAGCGCGACGTCACGGGGCCTGTCCGAGTACCTGTGGAAGATCGAACAGCCCAGCCACGCGGTCGCCAACGGCTACTACGTCGGCACGATCAACCGCGTCGGCATCGAGAAGGACCTCGGCGACGACGACTTCTACGGGCAGTCGTATTTCGTCAATCCACGCGGCCAGTTCATCGGCGACGTTGGCGACGCGTACAAGGAAGAGCTGCTTGTGCGCGACATGGATCTCGACCTTATTCAGGAGGTCCGCCAGACCTGGCAGTTCTACCGCGACCGCCGACCGGATGCCTACCAGGACCTCGTCCGGCCCTGATCTTGATGGCTTTCACCGCGTGATATCGTCCCGCCTCCCGGACAGCGGCTGAGCCTTCCGCGATCTGGGGCAAAGGGGGGAGCGTGGCAGTACAGCCGGGCATCCGCGGGATAATCCCTCTTCTCGTTTTCCTGCTCGCGGCATGCACTTCGGCGCCCGCCGTTCCCACCGCATCACCGCCGAGCCCGACTGCCCCGAGCACGCCATCGGCGAGCGCATCGGTTGCTGAAGGCGACTACGACCCTGTAGTTGAGCTACAGCGACTGGAACAGTCGCAGGTCGCCACGATGGAGCAGCTTCGAACCGCCTCGACGGTTCCGCTGACTGTGTCGTACCGGATGGGCCGGCCTTCCTCCGTGGTTCTTAGCGTTCCCGTCACGGGTGGGGACCCTATTGCCCGCGCCCGCGATTTCATGGCGCGGTTCGGCGCCTTCTACCTCCAGGAAGGAACCGACGTCGAGCTGCACCCGCGGTACGCGGGCGATTCGCCCCTGCCGGGGCTGGAAACGGTGGAATTCATGCACACCTATCGCGGCGTACCCGTCCGCGATTCATCTTTCCGTGTCACTCTCCAGGGATCTACAGTCGTGCTCACGGCGGGCGCGCTCCTGGCCCCCCTCGAGCTCTCTGTGGATGCGACGATCTCCCAGACCGAAGCGCTGACGCTGGCCCGCAGAGACGGCAACGGCACTGAGATCGGTCGCCCACGGTTGTTCGTGGATCAGCGGCTTGACGATGACGGCATCCCGAAGCTGGTCTGGCGGGTCTCCTTCGGCGGCGCAGTTGCAGAGGCGGTATTTCTCGACGCGCATGACGGCACCGTCCTTTCGCGCGTTCCGCTCGACGCGACTCACGCCCCTAACTACGACATGGACGAGTACGACATGGAGATGTTCGACGCCGTCGGTTACGAATCGGCGGACGACTGCTTCCACCAGACGGGGGTGCACATAGGCTCGGAGGGCGGGTTAAAAAAGTCGTATCACGGCGACAGCGACGCCGTGAGAGCGTGGCATTTCAGTAGTTACACCTATTACTGGTACCACTTGATGTTCAACCGTCATGGGTACAACGGCAGCGACGGCCAGCTCGAGATTGCTGTGAAGTCAGCCTTTGCGCCGGCCGGTACTAATGCGTCCTGGAGCCAGGCCTGCGAACTGATGCAGTACACGACCGGCTTCGTCGGACAGGACGTCATGGTCCACGAATACACGCATGCCGTGCTCGCCAACAACCAGTGGGGTCACGGACTCGAGTACCTGAACCAACCGGGCGCCCTGAACGAGGCGTACTCGGACGTCATGGCGGTCCTCTCGGATCCCGACAAGGACTGGACTATTGGCGAGGATCTGCCCGGCGGCCCCATCCGCGACTTCATCAACCCCGGACGCAATCATGTCTCAAACCTCTTCACAGGCACGGACGACAACGGAGGAGTCCACTCGAATAGCGAGATCGTCAACCACGCGCACTACCTCATGACGCTGGGTGGCACGAATGCGGCGAGTAACAAGACTGTCGCTGGTTTCACGGGTGATCTCGATACGGCCAGGATCAAGATGGCTCACCTCGCTTGGAACACGATGGTCGAGCTTTCCTACTACGCCGACTTCGCGGAGGCGCGCCACACGGAGGTCACGTTCGCCCAACACATGGCCGCAACAGGGGCGCACGGCTTCACGGCGGCCGACGTGTGCTCGGTCAAGAACGCGTGGGCCGCCGCGGGTGTCGGGTCGGGCGACGCCGACTGCGACGGCGTCGACGACCCCTCTGACGACGACGACGGTGACGGCATCATTGACATCGCGGACAACTGCCCGCAGTTCGCCAACCCACTCCAGACAAATGGCGATGGCGATGGCGATGGAAACACATGCGACTCTGACGACGACAACGACGGCGTCAACGATGGGGACGACAACTGCGCTAACGCGGCGAACGCCGAACAGGCGGACCTGGATGGAGATGGCTGGGGCGACGCCTGCGACGCGGACAACGATGACGACCAAGTCGAAGACGCCGGTGACAACTGCGTTGGAGTCTCCAACCCCAACCAGAGCGACACGGACGGTGATGGCGCCGGCGACCGTTGCGACGCGGACATGGACGCCGACGGGATCGCGAACGAGGGCGACATTTGTCCGCTCCATGCCGGCGTCACGCCCGATGGCGATGGCGACGGGTATGGCGACGCCTGTGACCCGTGTCCAACAAATGCCTACCCGGGTACGAGCGGGTTCGACGCCGACGGCCGGGCGAAGCTGTCAGATAGTGACAGCGACGGTATCTCCGACGAGTGCGACCACTTCACAGGGATGCTGGATCCCAGCACCGCGCAGGCTCGGTTCAAGACGGCGCTGGCGGGCATGTGTCCACCGGAGTGCGAGTACGAGGTGCCGCCGGAGGAGCTGTCCTCCGACTGGACGACAAACGTCGCGCTGACTGGCATCGACGGCAGCATCGCCGTGTGGATCACAGACGACATGGGAATCATGGTCGAGAAATCGACCTGCACGGCCGTCGGGCCTCCTTTGGAGCCCCCGGGTGGTATTGGACTGCCAGGGGATTTCGGCGGTGTCCCGGACACGGGCGTGCTGCGTAGCTGCTCCGGCCCGGGAAACGTGACGCTTGCATTCCATCCGCTCGTCGGCAAAAGCTATCTCCTGAACTTCGGTGTCGCCTCGGACGCTGCGCCAGTCGAGCTGGCCTACCAGCTGAACGTTTCGGAAGGCCTCACCAATCCGCTCGACCCGGACGCTGATGGTGTCACCGGAGAGAGCGACAACTGCGCCAGAATGGCGAACCCCGATCAGCTCGACACTGACGGCGACGGGGTCGGAGATGCATGCGACCTCGCTCCAGACGCTAGTGCGACACCGACGCCGGCCCCGACGTCGACGCCGACCCCGGAGCCCACGGAGACGCCAACCGCGTCACCGATAGCCACCCCGACAGCGTCACCAACGGCCCGGCCGACCCCGGGGCCCACGATCGAGCCGACGCCGCCCACGATTAATGGCGTGAGGGTCTCCGAGACAACCGTCTACTGGAACGAATGCACGCCGAACTCGGTGACTTTCTGGGCCCAGGTCAGTGATGACGATGGACTCGGCCGGGTGCAGCTCCGATACCGCTATCAGGCCAAGTCCGGCATCGCCGTGAGCGAGATGTTCCGTACGTCGATGACGGAGAGCTCCCTTGAACCGGGCACTTGGGAGGCAACTCTGACCCCCGATCTGGGCGACGTTGCCGCCGAAGCGATCTACGACCCAGCGTTCATCGACGTAGAGGTGATCGCGCGGGACGTCTTTGGCGCTAGCGCCACGAGCGGTGTGATCGAGGACATCGCAACGGTACTGAACTGCAAGCCCTGAGGTAAGGCGCTCGTCTCTCGCCCGGACGCGTTGCCGGTTGGTCGCGTGGTCAGCTGCTGAGAAATCCTTTCACTCGGGGTTATGAGGAAGCGGAGGCACGTCTGAAGGCGAAGCAACCAGCTCGCCAGTCTGCCCGCTGCGAAGCGGATCGCGGCCGGGCGTAACATCCCCGCCATGGCAATTTCGACACCCAGCCGCGCCGACCAGCTGCGCGCCGCAATCGCTCCGTTCCTGAGCTTCTTCAACGGTCCCTACTCGGCACTCGAGAAGGACCCGGAGGTGGCCAACTTCGCGGTCGGCAACCCGCACGAGATCGCGATGCCGAGCTACGTGGATGCCCTGAAGCGCAGCCTCGAGCCGCGCGACAAGGACTGGTTCGCGTACAAGATGAGCGAGCCTGACGCTCAGCAAGTCGTGGCCGGATCGTTGAGCAAGCTGACCGGGTTCGACTGGGATCCGGCCGACGTGCAGATGACCAATGGTGGCTTCGCCGCGTTGGCGCTCGCGTTTCGCGTTCTGCTCGAGCCGGGCGACGAGGCGATCTTCCTCTCTCCGCCGTGGTTCTTCTACGACGAGCTCATCGTCGCCGCGGACGGCAAATCCGTGCGCGTCAAGTTCGACCTGCCCGACTGTCTGATCGATCTCGATCGCATCGCCGCGGCGATCACGCCGCGCACCCGGCTCGTCGTGCTCAACTCGCCCCACAACCCGAGTGGCCGCATCGTGTCGCCGGACGAGCTGCGCGGCCTCGCCGAGCTGCTGACCCAGGCCTCACGCGACAACGGCAGGCCGGTCTACATCGTCAGCGACGAGCCCTACCGGCGCATCCTGTTCGACGGCAACGAGTTCCATAGCCCGGCCGAGTTCTACCCGAACACGCTGGTGACCTACTCGTATGGCAAGCAGCTGCTCGCCCCGGGCATGCGCATCGGCTACCTGACCTGGCCGCCAAACGCCGATGACCGCGAACGATTGCGCGACGACGCCTTCGTTCACCAGCTGGGAATGGGCTGGGCATTTCCGAACGCTCTCCTGCAGCACGCCCTGGCCGATCTGGAGCCGATGTGCGTCGATCTCGCCGCGCTTGAGCGGCGACGCGAGCGCCTGATCGGCGGCCTGCGCGAGATGGGCTACGAGGCGACATGGCCGGCCAGCACCTTCTACTCGTTGGTTCGATCACCACTCGACGATGACGAGGAGTTCTGTCGGATCCTCAATCGGCACAAGGTGCTCGTGCTGCCGGGCACGATCGTCGAGGCGCCGGGCTGGTTCCGCATCAGCCTGACCGCGTCGGACGAGATGGTCGAGCGCGGCTTGCCCGCTTTTGCCGCGGCCCTGGACGAGGCGCGCGCGACGGGCAACGCTTAGAACGGGCAACGCCTGGAACTCAACACACAAAAGAAGGGCCGCGGCGGAATGCCGCGGCCCTTCTCGAGAGGGGGAGTGCCTGGCGCCTAGCGCCGGGCGAAGGCGAACCGATTGCGGAAGGCGATCGCGAAGGCCCCCAGGCCCGCGGCAATCACGGCCGCCGCAATCCACAGGTTGATACCGCTGTCCGTTTCGGCAGGAGCGGTTGCCGTGTCCGGCAGCAGGATGTCGTCAGTGGCGACCAGCGCGGTAAGGGCAGTGTCAGCGGCAGCCTCGGACGAGGCAGAGCCGATGGCAAAGACGCTGTAGGCACGGCCGGCCTGGAGGTCAAGCGGGTCGAGCTGCAGGGCAACATCTGGTTCACCGGCGACGCGGACCTCGAGGTCGTACGAGCCCGGAGCGAGCGCGGCGTAATCGGTGGCATCGGGGAAATCGAGACCGCTGATCAGCGCATCGGCACCGTCAGGAGCGATGTCCACCGCGGGAGCGTCGGGGCTCAGGTGCACGACTCGAACCAGCGCCTCGTCTTCCGACAATGCCGGATCATCGACGAATACCGCGGGGGCGATATCGGCCAGCATGCCGATGGCCGCGATGGTGTACGACATGTTCGCGTCGACCGTTACGTCGGCATCGATGACGGGCATCGACTCATCGCCCGTCGCGTAGACCTTCACGTTGTAGTCGCCGGCGGGGACAGCCATGTAGTCCGACAGCGTGCCGAAGGGGACGTTGGTCCAGCCGTCAACGATCGCGTCGTTGATGTAGATATCGACGGCCGGCGCGTCGGGCGATGCGTGGAGAACACGCACTCGCGCCTCATCGGCTGCGGCGACCGGCATCGCGCTGAGCAGCGCGGTGGTCATCACGCCTACGGCGAGGACCAGTCTGCCAATTGACCTGTTCATTCCGAGACCTCCAACATGTGTAGCCTGTTCACTGTTTGTACAGTGTTTGCAGGTGGGACAGTACAACACGATGGAAAGGCTTGTCAACGGTTTGTACAGTGTCAGTACGGAATTGCAAGCCCTGTAACATCGCTCCATGAGTGGACAGGCGGTTTCCCAATGAAGATCAACTTCGTCGCGGGCTTCGGCCCGATCGTGCGCGATCCTGCCGCGAGCCGGGAGTGGTGGCAGTCGGTGACGGGAATCGATCTGAACGAGATCGGCACCGACTATTACGGCTCGGACGATGTCGAGGGCGTGCGCGCCTTCGCCAACTGGCCCCTTTCGCAGGCAGCCGAGAACACCTTCGGCACGACCGAATGGCCGGCCGATCTCCCTCAGCCGCAGGCGTGGATCGAGCTCGACGTCGACTCAGCCGATGCAGTGCGCGAAGCCGAAGCCGAGCTGCGCGCTTCCGGCCACCGCATCCTGCGCGAAACACGCGAGGAGGAGTGGGGCCAGACCACCGTGCGCCTGCTCAGTCCCGAGGGACTGCTCGTCGGCATCTCGTTCACGCCCTGGATGCATGGCTCGGAAGGAACCGCAGCCGAGGCCGAGTGACGGTCCGTGCCCACATTCTCTGAATCGATCGCCGCCGGTGGCCGTGTCGTCGGCCGCGACCGCGACGACCGCAAGGACCCGATCAAGATTTTCGAGTACGACTCCGCGTGGCGTGATCGCTACGAGGAGATGCGCCTCCGACTGCTGGACGCGCTGGGAGAGCTCGCGCTGCGCATCGAGCACGTCGGCTCAACTTCCGTGCCGGGTCTCCCTGCCAAACCAATCGTCGACATCCAGGTCTCGGTCCCCGACGTCGACGATGACGATGCGTTCAGGGCGTTGATCGAGTCGCTCGGTTTCCAGCTGCGCTTCATCGAGGCCGGTCATCGCTACTTCCAGCCTCCTCCCGGCCAGCCACGCACGTACCAGATCCACGTGTGCACGATCGGCGGCGACTGGGAGCGTGTCCACTTGCTCTTCCGTGACTACCTGCGCGCTCATCCGCAGGTTGCGTACGAGTACGGCGCGATGAAGAAGCGCCTGGCCGGGCAGTACGCGACGGATCGCATTCAGTACAACGACGAAAAGGGTCCGTTCATCACGGCCGTCCTTGCCGCGGCCGAGGACTGGGCCGCCGAGACCGACTGGACGCCGTAGCCGACGACTTCACGCTGCCACGGCGCTGGATTGTGTGCATGGCTCACAACTGAGACCGGAATCGGGGTGAATCGGCGCCCGAATCCGTCCCCTCTGTGGAAATCCCGCACATTTCGCCGGATTGGACACCGGAATCGGGGCTCCAAAGCCGAAATCGGGCCGAGTTGTGCAAATGGCTCACAAAGGGGCGGCGGACCGGAGAACTGGACTAGTCGGCGCACTATGCTTCGCGGCAATGGACTTCGGATTCACGCTCAAGCCCGAGCACACGCCCGAGCGCACCATCGCCCTGACGCGCCAGGCTGAGCAGGGCGGCTTCAGCTATGGCTGGCTCTTTGACTCGCACGTGCTGTGGCGCGATCCATACCCGTTGCTGACGGTGATGGCGCTCAATACCACTGCGATGCGCCTCGGGACTTGCGTCACGAATCCGGCGACAAGGGAGCCGAGTGTCACGGCGAGCGCGCTCGCGGCGCTTGATGAGCTGAGCGGCGGACGAATGGACCTCGGCATCGGTCGCGGCGACTCGGCGAGGCGGGTGATGGGCAAACCGCCCACGACGCTCGCCCGACTGGAGGAAGCGACCGCCCTGATTCGCGACCTGGTCGAGGGCCGCAGCGTCGACCAGGAGGGCACCGACCTGCGCCTGACCTGGGCGCCGGGCAACAAACTGCCGGTCTGGATCGCCGGCTACGGCCCCAAGGCGCTCGAGGTCACCGCACGCGTCGCGGACGGCGTGATCCTGCAACTCGCCGACCCCGACCTGATTCGCTGGTTCGTGAGCCAGCTGCGTGACTCGGCGAAAGCGGCCGGCCGCGACCCGAACGAGATCAAGGTCATGGCCGCGGCCCCGGCGCACGTTGGCGAGCTGGCGGAGACCCGAGACCGGGTGCGCTGGTTCCCGGCGCTGGTCAGCAACCACGTCGTGGACCTGGTCAACCGCTACGAGCCCAAGGACCTGCCGCCGGCGCTGACCGGCTACGTGCGCGATCGGGAGGGCTACGACTACCTCCACCACGCCGAGGTGGGCTCGTCGAACTCGGCCTTCGTCGACGACGACGTGGTCGACCGCTTTTGCGTGATCGGCTCAGTCGACGACCACAAGCGCAAGCTCGAGACCCTCGCCGACGCCGGCGTCGACCAGTTCAACATCTATCTCATGAACGGCGACGAGGAAGAGACGCTCGACATCTATGCGCGCGAGATCATCCCGGCCATGAAGGGGCTGGAAGCCGCGCGAGCCTGACTGGAAGCCGCTCGAGCCTGACCACGTTTACAAACAGTTGTTTACAAACAGTTGTCGTGACATAGGGGTGTAACGGCTCGCCCTATCCCCGCAACTCAGCGCACAACCTCCAGCGACGAAGGTGCACGCAAAGCGTTTTCGCCTGCGCATCCGTGACTGCGCGGGCACCGAGGAGGTAAGTGCACCAATGTCAAGACTTGTTCTAGTGCTGCTGAGCGTTTTGGCGCTCACTGCCGCAGCCTGTGGCCCCGGCGGGGCGACGACTGCACCCACGGGAGGGCCGACTGGCAGCCCGTCGGCGACCGGTACCGCTATGGCCAGCGAGAGCCCGGCCGATTCGGAGAGCCCTGCCGCGAGCGAGAGTCCTGCCGAAAGCCCGGCTGAGTCGGAGAGCCCCGCGGCGAGCGAGAGCCCTGCCGAGAGCCCGGCTGAAAGCCCGGCAGAGAGCCCGAGTGGCTCACCCACGGCCGAGTGCGTCGTCGAGACGCCGGCTGAGGTGAACGAAGAAGTCAGCGGCGATCTGACGTTGGCCGGCTGGAGCGCGGGCAACGTCGAGGACGAGCTCCTCAACTGCGTGCTCCAGAAGTTCAACGCCGCGTATCCGAACGTCAACGTAACCTTCGAGGTCATCGCCGGCGAGTACCCGGCGATCATGGCCACCCGCCTGCCGTCGGATCCGCCCGATCTCTTCTACGTCAATCAGGCCTACAGCCAGGACTGGATCGATCAGGGCCTGCTTGCCCCGCTCGATCAGATGGCGACGGATGCCGGCTTTGACCTGTCGGCCTTCTACCCCGGTTACCTGAGCCCGTTCCAGCGCGACGGCCAGACCTACGCGTTCCCGAAGGACTCCAGCGTCCTGGGCATGCAGACCAACGACGAGATGCTCGCTGCTGCGAACGTCGAGATCCCGACCACGACCGAGGAGCTGGTCACGGCCGCCCAGGCGCTCAAGGACAGCGGCGTCGAGACGCCGATGTGCTTCGCTGCTGAGTGGCAGCGTGCCGGTGCCTTCGTGCATGGCTACGGCGGCGGCATTGTCGACGACACTGGCGCCTCGACGATGGCCTCACAAGAGACCAACGACGGTCTGCAGTGGTACCTCGACCAGTACGCCAACGGACTGGCCATGACGCCGGCAGATGTCGGCGCAGGTTGGTGCGGCGAAGCGTTCGGACGCGAGCTGGTGGCGATTGCCTTCGAGGGCAACTGGATCGGCCCGGCCATGACCAACGACTTCCCGGACGTCGCCTACACCGTTTCGGCAATCCCGGAAGGACCGGCCGAGCAGGCGACCCTGTCGTACACCGTCGGTTACGGCATCCATCCCAACGCAGCCAACCAGGAAGCATCCTGGGCACTGCTCTCGTACCTGACCGGTGCCGAAGGCATGCAGGAGTGGGTCAACGGCGGACTGGTTCTGCCGGCGCGCTCCGATGTCACGGCACAGTCAGAGAACCAGCTCAAGTACGTGTCGTTCGCCGAGTTCGCCCACCCGGGCGAGGGCGTGACGCCACAGTGGGGTCAGGTCGCCGGCGCGTTGAACGGCGCACTCGGCGGCGAGGCGACGGGTGGGCACAGTGCCCAGGCTGTCGTCGACGCCACCGTCCCGGTGCTCGACTCGGTACTCGGCGGCCAGTAGACCGTCGCTAACCCGACAAACTCGTAGCCAACTCCGAAGCGGGGGCTGAACACCAGCCCTCGCTTCGGCAAATTCGGGAGAGGTGATGTCGGCAGCTGTCCCGGCAGTCAAGCCACCCGGTCGCACCCTGCGGAGCGAGCGCCGCTCGGAGGCGCTGGCAGGCTATGCGCTGATCGCGATCCCGATCGCCC
>DASQLS010000205.1:0-4960 GCA_035629915.1 Candidatus Limnocylindrales bacterium
ACGCGGCGACGGTCTTGCCGGTCACCGCGTTGGGGATCTCGGCCAGCTCGCGGCCAACGGCAATCTGCGCGGCCACTCGGGCAATCGGGTAGCCGGTCGCCTTGGACGCCAGCGCCGACGAGCGCGACACGCGTGGGTTGACCTCGATCACCGCGTGCTCGGAGTGGTTGGCCGACAACGCGAACTGGACGTTGCAGCCGCCCTCGACGCCCAGCGCGCGGATGATCGACAGCGCCGCGCTGCGCAGCCGCTGGTGAGTCTGGTCGGAGAGCGTTTGGACGGGCGCGACGACGATCGAGTCGCCGGTGTGAGTGCCGAGAGGGTCAAGGTTCTCCATCGAGCAGACGGCGATGCACGTGTCCGCCGCGTCACGCATGACCTCGTACTCGACCTCCTGCCAGCCATCGAGATAGCGCTCGACGATGACCTGGCCGATTGGGCTGGCGCGCAGTCCACCGCGCACGCGGTCGAGGTAGTCCGCCTCCGTGGCAACGATGCCGCCGCCCGAGCCACCGAGCGTGAAAGCGGGCCGAATTACGGCCGGCAGCCCGATCTCCGCCAGCGCTTGTCGCGTGCGTTCCTGGCGCTCCTTTGGCGTCGCTCCCTCGACGATGACCGACGGCGGATACGGCTGGCCGATTCTGTCCAGCAGCTCGCGGAAACGCTGACGGTCTTCGGCCATCTCGATCGCCTCGAGCGGCGTGCCCAGCAGTCTCGTTCCGTGTCGCTCGAGCACGCCTTCGCGGGCGAGCTGGACGCACAGGTTGAGCGCCGTCTGACCGCCGAGACCGGAAAGGATGCCGTCCGGCTTCTCGCGCTCGAGGATGCGCTCGACGGATTGCACCGTCAGCGGTTCGAGGTATACGACATCGGCCACGCCCGGGTCGGTCATGATCGTCGCCGGGTTGCTATTGAGCAGGATGGTCCGAACGCCTTCGTCGCGCAGGGCCCGGCATGCCTGGGTTCCGGCGTAATCGAACTCGGCCGCCTGGCCGATGATCACCGGACCCGAGCCGATGATCAGCACCGACGCCGGCTTTGGGTGGGTCATGACGCAGCCACCGCACCCGTCGACGCGGCCGCCAGCGCGACTCGAGCCATGAAGCGATCGAATACGTCGACCGCGTCGAGTGGACCGGGCGAGCCCTCGGGGTGGTACTGGACGGTCTCGATCGGCTTCGTCGCGTGGCGCAGGCCCTCGACCGAGCCGTCGTTCAGATTGCGCTGGCTGACGATGAAGCCACTGTCGCTCGGCAGCGTCTCGCCGACTACCTCGACCTCGTGGTTCTGCGCCGTTACCTGGACCCTGCCCGTCTCTATGTCGCGCACCGGATGGTTGGCGCCGTGATGGCCGAAGCGCAGGCGGCGCGTGCTCGCCCCGGCGGCGCGGCCCACGATCTGATGCCCGAGGCAGATGCCGAGCAGTGGCCGCCCGTCATCGATCGCCGCCTGCGCCAATTGGACCGGCTGCTCGAGGCGCGCCGGATCACCCGGCCCCGGCGATAGGACGAGACCGGCGACGTCCTGCGCGAGAGCCTCGCGCGCGTCGGTGGTGTGCGGCAGCACGCGGACGCGTGCCCCGCGCGCGACGAGCTGGCGGATGATGTTCGTCTTGAGGCCGTAGTCGACGAGCGCCACCAGCGGCCCGTCCGCCGGTCCGACCTCGTGTGGGTCATTCGCCGATACCTGGCCGACGAAGTCCTCGTCCTCCCAGTTGACGATCTGGCGGGCCGCGTCGACTGCGGCCGTCGCGTCCATCTCGCCCGGCGCGCCGATCAGCACTCGTTGCGAGCCCGTCTCGCGCAGCCGGCGCGCCAGCGCGCGCGTATCGAGGCCGGCTATTGCCGGCACGCCCGAAGCTCTGAGCAGCTCGACCAGCTGGCGCGCCGGCTCGAGCACGGCGGCCGTGGCGTGGCCGACAATCAAGCCGCGCAGCCACGGCCGGCCACTCTGATCGTCGAACGCGATGCGGCCGTAGTTGCCAATGAGCGGATAGGTCATCAGCACGACCTGGCCCGCATATGACGGATCGGTGCAGATCTCCTGGTAGCCGGTCGAGCCGGTGTTCGCGACGAGGTCGCCACCGCCCGAGATCGGTGCCCCAAACGCCACGCCGCGGAAGACGGTGCCGTCTTCGAGCGCAAGCAGCGCGGGGCCGGACGCGCCGAGTCGTGGGTCGACGACTGAATCGGGCGGTATAGGAAGCTCGACTGTAGGCGACAAAAAGAAACCACCGCTCGCCGATGAGCGGTGGTCCCGTTTGTAGCGCAGAGTCAATCGGTACTCCTTCCCGGTCCTCTCGGGACCGCCTTCGCCAGCCTCTCGGGACCGGAGTGAAGGGACCGTCTCAGACTAGCACGGCCGCCTGTCGCCAGGCGGCCGCTCAGACCGGTTAGCCGACGCGAATCGGCGACTCCTGCTCGTTGGTCGACTCGCCGGTCAGGCCGTTTCCGTAGGAGTTGTCCCACGGCGCCTGGTAGCTCGGCGGCTCGCCCTCGATAGCGTCCTCCGCCTCCGAGGCAGCGCCGCTGACGGCCTTGCGCGTTTCGGCCATCACGCCCGCGGTGCGATTGCGCAGATCCTGGGCAGTGCCGGACGCCTTCTCGCGGCTGACGCGGGTCAGCTTGGTGAACTGATCGCGCAGCAACGCGCGGCGGCGCCGGCCCCGATCGGGGTCGAAGAAGTACATCAGCGCGAGGCCGGCGGTGAAGCCGCCGAGCAGAGCGACGCCTGCCATCGGGTTGGCGCCGGAGCGCTTGGGCTCCGTCGTGATGCGAACGTTGCGCAGGTCCTCGCCGAGCGCCTGAGCGTCCTTGCTCAGATCCTTGACAGTGCTCCGGCTGCTGGCCGCGAGCGATGCGCCGAGCGCCGTCGCGCCCTTGATCACCTGGTCGGCCAGGTTGCTGGCCGCTGACGATGCATCGCGGGCGATATCGGCTGTCTTGCTTCCAGCGTCCTCGCCAACGTCAGCGGCCTTGCTGCCGATGTCCTTGGTTCGCTCGGACGCGACGGCCGACAACTGGCCGGCCTCGTTACTGAGCGCTTGCCGGACCGCATCGAGCTTGTTGCTGATGCCATTTGCATCAACCTCGGTTGCTGTCCAGGGCAGGGTTAGTTTCACGTCACGGCCCTCCTTGTGGTCGTGCCCATCATGGCCGGTTGGCCATGCCACGGTCCAGAGCCGAACGGCAGGTTCGGCTTGCAGCGTGGTTGCATCCTCTCCCCCGCTCATCAGAGTCTCGGCGCCCGACTAGCATCACGCCGTGCGCCTGACCGAGTGGGAGCGTGACCGGCTGACCATCTTCACCGCGGCCGAGCTTGCCCGGCGCCATCGTGCCGCGGGGCTGAAGCTGAACGCCCCGGAGACGATCGCGATCATCTGTGATGCGATGCTCGAGGCGGCGCGTGCCGACGCCTCATACGAGGACGTCGAATCGGCCGGCCGGGAAGCCGTCGCGCAGGAAGAGGTGATGGACGGCGTCCCTGACCTCGTCGACGAGATCCGGGTCGAGGTGCTGATGGGCGATGGAACGCGCCTGGTCGTCCTGCGCTACCCGCTCGGCGAACCGTCGACACCCGACTCGCCCGATCCCACTGAGCCGCCCTCCCCTCCTGCCCGCGAAACCCGGACGCTCACAGTCACCAACACCGGCCGCCGAGTCATCCGAGTCTCCTCGCATTACCCCTTCGATCAGGTCAATCCACGACTCGACTTCGACCGCGAAGCCGCAGCAGGCTTCCGCCTCGACCTGCCGGCCGGTGCCAACCTGCGCTGGGGTCCGGGCCAAGCAATCGAGGTCATCCTCGTCCGTTACGGCGGTACGGCGGTCGACCGTCATAACGAGGAATGAACCGCATTGTTCTGAGCTTTTTCGTGGGCGCCGTAGCCCTCGGCGCCGCCTGCTCGACAAGCGTTGCGACGGCTCCCGGACACATGGCAACTCTGGGCACTCCGTTTCCGCCCAAATCGAGCCCGTCTCAATCCGCCCCGCCGACGCCATCCCTGACGGCGTCTCCACCACCAGTGGCCACTGCGTCTCCGAGCGCGTCCAATCCCAATCCGACGGCGAAGCCGACGCCGATGGCCACTGAGGCTCCGGACGAGCGCGAACGCTCGGACTCGTTCTGGGGCGACGTCACCGACTATGGAAACTACGGCTTGCGATTCGATTCGCTCGAAGAGGTCACCGATTCAGCAGATCTGGTCGTTGTGGGGCGAGTCGTCGACCTCACGGAGGTCGTCGAGTACCCACCGGGCCCGGACGACTTCGTCTACCGGTACACCTATGGCATCGTTGATGTGAATGAAGTGATCAAGGGCGAGGCACACCTGAGCCTCGATGGATACATCCACGTGAGAGAGCTCGGCTTCGAGGACATGGATTCAACCAGGCTGCCTCACAATCAGGCCCTGCTCTTTCTCATGGAAGAGGAGGGCCTTCTGGGTCCGCCAGACGATCCCGACACACTCCGGCCGGAATACCACTATGTCCGCGCCAACCCTTATCAAACAGCGATCCGACAAGTAGGCGGCGTCGTCGACATCGTTGATGGTCCACGCGGCTGGGTCGAAGTATTCGGCCCGTTCCCTAGCGATCTCGATGGCCGGAAATTCGATCTTTTGTTGGAGTCCGTCCGACAGATCGCGACTCGATCGTGAAGCGGGTAGCTGTGGCGGTCCTCGCCATTGCATTCGTCGCCACAGCCGTGATCGGCTGCGACAGCACCCTGCCGCAGGACATCCTTCAGCTCGGATCGGTTCGCGCAGCGGAGACCCAAGAAGCGGAGGGAGCTATCTCGCAGGCCGCGGCGATGCGTGCCGCCACGGATGCCGGCTACGACTTCGCCAACCGAACCGCTTACCTCGTCGTGATGACGCCGACCGGCTTGGCTCCCGGCGCGCCGCCCATCAGCGAACGCCTGGTCTGGCTCGTTCGTGCCGCGGGCATTGAGGTGCAAG
>DASQLS010000206.1:0-4191 GCA_035629915.1 Candidatus Limnocylindrales bacterium
CGCCGGCAAGAACACCGCAACAGTTTCCTGGGGAGCCCAGACCCTCGCCAGTGGCGCAGAGCTCGCGGCGAGTTCGGCCTCATTCGACAAGACCTTCGACTTCGCGTCAGCGTCGCCGACGCTGGTCAACAACTCGATCAATGTCGATGACTCGAACGGCGGATCATGGGCATTCTCCAACTCCGGTTCCGTGTCCTATATAGACACGTTCAATGATCCGGAAGGCACGTGCACTGAGCACACGAACACGGCCACGATCAGGGAACTGCCGACCAAGACCGATTCTGTGACAGTCAGCGACTGCCAGGGCTCGGATCTGATCGTCACCAAGACCGCTGAGGCTTCCTTCGACCGCTCATACCAGTGGGAGATCGAGAAGGACGTCGACGAGACCTACATCGAGCTTCGGCCCGGTGACACCGATGCCACGTTCAACTACACGGTCGAGGTCTCACACAACGAGGGCACCGACGGCAACTGGAAGGTCACCGGCGTCATCACCGTCGAGAACCCGAACGATTGGCAGGACGTCACGATCGACAGCCTGACCGACTCGATCGACAACGGCGGCGATTGCAGCATCGACTTCGCGGCCACCATGACGGTCGAGAAGAGTGACTCGAACGAGTACCCGTACGAATGCACGTACGAAGGCGTCCCCGATTCGGATGCGTTCACGAACACCGCGACCGCCTCGTGGGACGCCGAGGCTTACAACACGCCCAACGGCTCGGACGATGGGACAGCGGAAGGCGCATTTGATGAGCCGACCACCAAGATCGACGAGTGCATCGATGTCAGTGACGACCTTTACGGTGGAGCGCTCGGCACAGTTTGCGTCGGCGACGTAGACCTGACGTTCAACTATTCGAACGACGTTCCGGCGCCGGAACTCGGCGACTGCGTGACCGTCAACAACACCGCATCATTCGTGACGACCGACGATGCGAACGACACGGCCCACGCTGGCTCAAGCAGCGAGTCCGTCGATGTCTGCACTTACAACGCACCGTCGACCATCGGCTACTGGAAGACGCACATGCATGTGTGCGTCGCCAGGGAGAAGCAGGCAACTGCGGGCTGCAGCAACAATGGACCGTTCACCGGTCAGTACCTGCCGCAGACCCTGGGCAACTTCAACGTCAATACTGAGGCGAAAGCCCTGGCGATCTTCAATGGCAACAAATGCTCGTCGCTGTCAACGGGCAGCAATGCGCTCGCCTGCCTCGCGGCTCAGCTGCTGGCAACCAAGCTGAACATCGCCAACAGCAGCAATCCGTCTTGCATCAGCGCGACGGTCACCGCGGCCGACGCGTTCCTGATCTCCAAGTCGTACGCTGGCCCGACTGGTTCGTACACCCTTACGGCTGCACAGCGAGCGACCGCCATCACCTTGAAGACGGCACTCGACAACTACAACAACAACGGCTGCTGATCGCCGTCGTTGAATCCCGAAGTAGCAGGAGGCCCCGACCGAAAGGTCGGGGCCTTCGACTATCAGTCGAATTCAGGTCAGGGCGTAGTGACCCTCAGCGAGAGGGTGAACGAACACTGACCTGTGCCGGAAACGGTGAACGTATGACTGCCGCCGGGCGTGCTCTGGTTGAGCACTACGACGCTCGGTCCATTCGCAGTTGCCAGCGTCGAGCCGCCGGACTGGATCGAGAGACTGAGCGCGGAACACTTGCTGAACGTGAGCCGCGCGTCGGCCGCACCGGCGACCAGCGCCGCGGTGAACGTGCGCGACGGCGACTTCCTGTTGATCGATCCGCTGAAGGTCTGCGTGACAGATCCAGCAGAGGGTGACGGGCTCAAACTCGGGCTTGGGGTGGCAGTGGACGTGGGAGTCGGCGTGGGAGTTTGCGTGGCACTCGGCGGAGGCGTCAATGCCGGCGTCGGCGTCGCAGTTGGCGTTGGCGTTGGAGATGGAGTGGCCGTTGGCGTGGGAACTGGAGCCGATGTCTTGCCCGTGATCGCCAGCAAAGCTTTGTAGGCATTCACCCGGCCGTACCTGAGATCGCCAGTCGAGCCGTCCTGCGCCACACCGGTGACCGGATCGACGCTCGAGAACAAAGCGTTCTTCACCTCGGTCACGGTGGCATTAGGTGCCGCCGACAGCATGAGGGCCACGATGCCCGATACCACTGGAGCGGAAATGGACGTGCCACCCACTGGCCCGTAGCCGTACGGGAGACCGGTCTTGGGATCCCTCAGCCAGGTCGTGATGTTGCCAGTAGGTGCGGCCACGTCAACCCACGAACCGAAGTTCGAGTAATTCATCAGGTTGTCGCTCTGGTCGGACGCAGCCACGGAGATGGCGCCCGGCGAATGAGCCGGATACGTGGCAGTTCCGACGCCGGCGTTGCCCGCCGCGGCTATCACGATAGCGCCGTGGTTGGTCGCGTAGGCGACGGCGCTGTCGAGTGTCGACGACGAAATCGTGCCCGCATAGGAGACGTTGATCACGCGTGCACCGTGGTCAGCTGCCCATGTGATCGCTGCCGCCATTGCGCTGTACGTAGCACTGCCATTGTTGGAAATCTTGATCGGCATGAGCGGGCACTTCCAGCAGTATCCGGCGGGCCCGATGGCGTTGTTGCCTACCGCGCCGATCGTGCCGGCGACGTATTCACCGTGGCCATGGGTGTCCACCGTTGAGCCACCAATCATGCTCGCTCCGGGCACGACCTGACCAGCGAGATCCGGGTGCGCGGCGTCGATGCCCGAATCGACCACCGCGACCGTGACTTCGGATGAGCCCGTGGTGAAATCCCACGCGCCAACCGCCTGCGTCAGGTCGTGACCCCATTGGCCCCCTGAGAGCACGCTGCTGCCTGACCAAGGGAAATAGGGGTCGTTGGGTGTGGTGTTCGCGTAGGCGAGACCCTCCTGCTCCGCAAATCGGACGGCAGGATTGCCCCGGAGCTTTTGAACGGCAGCTTGAGAGGTACCGGGCGGCACTTTGACGACCTCGACTCCCAGCCGTTGCAGCGTGTGCTCGGTTTCCCCTGAAATGCTCGCAATCGCAGCGGCCTTTGATTGATTGTCGGAGCGTGGTTTGAAACTCACGAGGATCGACCCTGCGACCACGTGCGACCCTGCGGCAGGATGACCAGGCTGAGCGGGTTGACCGGCGGCTGGACCGACCAGTGCAATCGCGAGCAGTGCCATTGCAGGCAAGCCAATGAGACTGATCCGAGAACGACTGGAAAGAGACCTGACCATTGATCACCCTCGCGCTCGCGTGTAGCGATTCGGAAACGCGGCGCGCGGGACCGACGGTCAGACGGCGAAGACAATGAGCCTCTACCTCAGCGGTCACGGCAACCCGGCTGACTCCGATATGGAGCCCCGTGGCTTTGCGTCCCCAGGTCGCCCTGAGTTTGCCTTTGACGGTCCCCGCCCAACGCAGAGACTTGTTCGGACCCCCGGTGGCGGTGAACGTACTGGAAGTCAGCCTGATCAACCCATCATCCAAAGGTCCGCGCCGCGTCGCCCCGCACTACCTCCCGCAGACCGCACCACAACGGACCCAACTGCTCCGGTTCACAATCCAGACGTGAGCGCGTCGAAGTCGTCCAGGCCGGAGTCGCCCGCGCCGTCGCCGGCGTATCGGGTCATCGTGATTCCGTGGCTCCGGCGACCGGCACAGCGGCTCATCCTGCCGAACTGGCTGGCGATAACGATCTGGCGCTGGATCTTTGCCTGGCGCGCGCTGGACGAAGTGGAGCTGGCGCACGAGCTGACCCACGTTCGGCAGTGGCTCGAGCACGGCTTCGTTGGCTTTATCCGCAGCTACATGGCCGAATCGTCACGGGCCAAGAAGGATGGCGGCGATCGCTATCGGGAAAATCGCTTCGAGGTCGAGGCTCGCGCCGCCGAAGACGAGGCCCGTACCAGGCGCGGATAGCTGACAGCCTGGTGGCGCATACTTCACGGGTCACAATTGGAACCGCGGGGGCGAGGGGAATTCAGTGCAATCTGCCAGCCGCCGCCGTAGGCCCATCGTTTCGATCCTTTCCGCCGTCGCCGCCACGCTCATCCTGGCTGTCCCAGTCCTGGCCGATGAGGTACGGATCGACGGCGACGGCGCTGCCCCCTTCGCCGCACCAAATGGACAGACGATGGCACTCGGCGACGTATGCCTCGGCGTGGAGCTGACGCGTACAGCGCTCGTGGCTCCGATCGCCG
>DASQLS010000207.1:0-3656 GCA_035629915.1 Candidatus Limnocylindrales bacterium
GCACATCTGGCGGGCACGAAGGGCGCGCCGCGTTTCACGCATGAGCTTCTGGCGCGCAACACGGAAGGCCTCGTGGCACTGTCCGGCTGCCGCCACGGCGAGATCGCGCGGCGGTTGCTGGCCGGCGATCGGAGCGGGGCCGAGGTCGCCGCGCGGGCACTGGCCGGGATGTTCGAGGCGGACAGCTTCTACCTCGAGTTGCAGCACCACCTCCTGCCCGACGACGACTGGCTGGTCGGCGAGACGGTGACGCTCGCGACGCAGATGGGACTGCCGCTGGTGGTGACCAACGACGCTCACTACGCGCGGCCGGATGACAGGGAGCTGCAGGACGTGCTGGTGTGCATCAAGCACGGCAAGTCGCTCGAGGAAAGCGCGCACCTGCGCCGGCCGAACGGCGAGTACCACCTGAAGGGCGCGGCCGACATGCTGGCACTGCCGCCGGGCAGCGGCGCACTGGGCGAACGCGTGGCCATCGCCTGGGGAGAGGGCGTCAGCAACGCGGCCGAGCTGGCGAGTCGGTGCTCGGTCAACTTCGACTTCGAGCAGTACCGCTTCCCGGGCTTTCCGGTGCCGTCGGGTGAGACGGCCTTTTCATATCTCGAGACGCTCAGCCACGACGGCATGCGGCGGCGCTACATCCCGCTCAAGCCGGCGGTCGTCAAACAGCTGGCGCACGAGCTTGAGGTGATCGAGCGGACCGGCCTGGCCGAGTTCTTCCTGATCTGCTGGGACATCATGCGATTCTGTCGTGAGCGCGGCATCCCGGCCCAGGGGCGTGGGAGTGCCGGCGATTCGATCGTCGCCTACGTGCTCGGCATCACCCGCGTCGATCCGATCCGCCACCGGCTTCTCTTTGAGCGCTTCATCAACGAGGGCCGCACGACGTACCCGGACGTGGACATCGACTTCGCCTCGTCGCGCCGCGAGGAGGTCATCCAGTACGTATACGAGCGCTATGGCGCCGAGCACACGGGAATGGTCTGCAACCTGGTCACGTACCGGGCGCGGTCCGCCATCCGCGAGGTCGGTTACGCGTTGGGCTTTCCGCGCCCGCTGGTGGATCGCGTGGCCAAGGCACTCGAGACGTACGACTCGGTCATGGTCCGCCGCGACCTCGAGGCGGAAGGCGGCTTTGCCGAGTTCTTTGCCGCGTCCGCGGAGAGTGGCGAGGGGGCGGTGGCGGGAGTGGCGGGCGATCCGTCGGCCGACATCGCGCGGGCACGCGGCCTCGTCGATCACATGGGCCAGCTCAAACCGCCGGCACGCCTGTTGCAGACACTCTCCGATGACAAGGGCGGGCCGGGCGACACGCCGGTCAGCGTGCGCTGGCTGCGCGGCGAGCTGGAGCGCGGCGAGGTGGAGCGCACCAACCCGAAGCGCGGCGAGCCGAAGCGTGACGAGCCCGAAGAGGTACATCCCGTCCTCGTGCGCCGACCACGCCCGATCGACCCCGACGCCGCGCCGCCCGACTCAACGGCGCGGATATTCGCACCAAGCGTAGAAACGTCCCTAAAGTCACCGTCAGAAGCCCTCGACCGGGCCCAACGGGCGAAAGCCATGTTGGTTCTCGCTCAGCCGGGCCCCGTCGTGGCCTCCGATCCAACCGATTCGAGCCTCGAGGCCACCACTATCCCGCCTGCTACGCATAGTGCGAATAATGCCGTGGCGAAAGGCGGATCGACGGCCGGCAGCCCATCGGCCAGGCCGTCGACGACGGGGCTGACGCCGTGGGATCGGTGGCTGGAGCTCACCTCCCGGATTGACGGCTTTCCACGACATCTGTCGATCCACACCGGCGGCATGCTCGTCACCGCGGCCCCTTTGATCGACATCGCCCCGCTCGAAAGAGCCACTATGCCCGGTCGTGTCGTGGTGCAATACGACAAACGCGACATCGAGACCATAAAACTCATCAAACTCGACCTGCTCGGGCTGCGCATGCTCTCGTCGATCGACGATGCGCTGCGCGACATTCAGGCTGACTGCGCGGTCGTCGTCGACCTCGACCGCCTGCCCGAGGACATCCCCGAGGTCTTTCGCATGATCCAGGCGGCGGACACGGTCGGCGTCTTCCAGATCGAGTCGCGGGCGCAGATGCAGACCCTGCCCCGCAGCCGGCCGGAGAACCTCGACGACCTGGTGGTCGAGGTGGCGATCATCCGGCCCGGTCCCATCCAGGGCAATGCCGTCCACCCCTACCTGCGCCGCCGGCAGGGCAAGGAGGAAGTCACCTATCTCCATCCGAGCCTCGCTCCGGCGCTCGAGGAGACGATGGGCGTGATCCTCTACCAGGAGCAGGTGATGAAGATCGCCATCGATGTTGCCGGCTTCAGCGCGGCCGAGTCCGACGGCTTCAGGCGGGCGATGGGCACGTGGCGCTCGAGTCGCGAGATGGAGAAGCTCCATGCCCAGTTCGTCGACGGTTGCATCGCTCGCAACGGCCTGACCAACGAGCAGGCCGAGGAGCTCTTCCGCCAGGTCTCTGCCTTCGCCAGCTTCGGCTTCAACAAGAGCCACGCGGCGGCCTTCGCGAGGACCGCGTACGAGAGCTCGTTTCTGAAGCTCTTCTACCCGGCCCAGTTCGTGACCGGCTTGATCAACGCCCAGCCGATGGGCTTCTACCCGGTCGAGGTGCTCGTCAATGACGCCAAACGACACGGCGTGTGCGTCCTGCCGGTGGACGTCAACAGGAGCCGCTACCTGACCGCGACCGAGTGGGTCGGCATGCCCGACGAGCCACTCCCCGATGGCGCCGGCATCGATCGCCGTCCGGCGGTCGTCCGCTCTTCAGGCTGCGTGGTGCCGAGCGAAGAGGCACGCGCCTACTGGTCGGCCGAGAGCGCACGCGCGTACGGCATCCGCCTCGGACTGCATCTCGTAAAGGGCATCGGCGAAGCGGAGGGCGAGGCACTCGACGCCGAGATAAGCAGCGGCGGCCCATTCACGTCGCTCGCCGACCTTGCCGCGCGGACCGAGCTCGCCGAGGAGGTCATCGAGCGGCTGATCCGCTCGGGTGCGCTCGACTCGCTCGGCGAAGAGCGGCGCAAGCTGCTGTGGCAGCTCAAGGAAGTGGCACGCGCCAGTCGCGGGCCGCGCAGCCACGGAAATCGAACGCTCGACCTTCGTCTGCCGCCTACCGACGCGCCCGACCTGCCGCCGCCAACCGAGCTGGAGCGGCTCGGCGACGCCTACGCGATCCTGTCGCTCGACGCGCGCCGGCAGGTGATCGAGCTTTTCCGGCCGGCGCTGGACAAGCTCGGGGTGCTGACCGCCGGCGCGCTCGCCGATACGAAGCCGGGCAGAGTCAGGATCGGCGGCCTCGTAGTCACCCGCCAGCACCCGATGACCGCTCGGGGCACGGTCTTCCTGGCACTCGAGGACGAGACCGGCATGGTCAACGTCACTCTCTGGCCGGACAGCTGGGCACGCTTCCGGCGCACGGTCCGACGCCACGCGCTGCTGTACATCGAGGGTCGGCTCGAACGCGAGGCGGACGTGGTCAACGTGATCGCCGACCGTGTTGAGTCGCTGGCCGACATCAGCCGGCCGCAGGGCGGACCTGTTCAGCCACAGGGAGTGCGGCACATGGGCCACGCCGGCATGCGCCGGCAAGGCTGAGCGCTCGGGCCCGTCGGGCCTCGGGTGAAGCGAGA
>DASQLS010000208.1:0-5133 GCA_035629915.1 Candidatus Limnocylindrales bacterium
AGCGGCACGCTCACCACGCCCATCGCGTTGACCAACACGCACAGCGTCGGCGTGGTGCGCGACGCGCTGATCCAGGACCAGGTGCGGCGCCTCGGTCCCGACGCCACGCCGTGGGGACTGCCGGTCGTGGCCGAGACGTGGGACGGTCGGCTCAATGACATCAACGGCTTTCACGTGCGTGCCGAGCACGTGTTCGAGGCACTCGACGCCGTTTCGCGCGGGCCGGTGGAGGAGGGCTCGGTCGGCGGCGGGACCGGCATGGTCTCGTTCGGCTTCAAGGCCGGCATCGGCACCGCTTCGCGACTCGTCGACAGCGGCGGGGAGGGCAGTGACCACGTCCTGGGAGTGCTCGTCCAATCCAACTTCGGCCGTCGAGAACGCTTCACAGTCGATGGTGTGCCGGTCGGCCGCGTCCTGACGCACGAGCGGATACCGCTGCCCGTCGATCCCACTGAAGCGGGCTCGGTGATCGTCATCGTTGCCACGGACGCGCCGCTACTGCCCCATCAGTGCGCGCGAGTGGCGCAGCGCGCCGGCCTTGGCATCGGCCGCATCGGCGGCGCCGGTGGCCACTACAGCGGAGACATATTCCTGTGTTTCGCGACCGGCAATCGCGGTCTGACGACTTCCGACCTGGCACCGCCGACGAATGCCACGCACCGCCTCGAGATGCTCGATGACGGCCTCATCGATGGCTTGTTCAACGCCGTGATCGAGGCAACCGAGGAAGCCGTGCTCAACGCGATGCTCGCGGCGCCGACGATGATAGGGCGCGAAAAAGTCACGGCCCACGAGCTTCCGTCCGACCAGCTGCTCGAGGTCCTCGCCGCCGGCTGGTGGCCGCTCGCGAATTGCTGACGACCTACGATCGTCAGGATTGATCGGACCTAAGGCTGCCGCCTAGCATCCGGTGGGGCGCGGCGATGCCGTTTTCCATACAGCCAGCGCCCCGATAGGGAGGCGCGAATGTCTGAAGCGGCCTTATCCGACGCCATCGCTCGGAGGTCAATCACCGGGTCGCCGCGCAGCGCGACCGCCAGCCAGGCGACGCCGGCCGAGAAGGTCGTCGGCTTTCTCACCGGCTACATCCCCACAGCGACGGTCGCGCTTTTCATCCCGCTGTGGGCCGCGATCCAGCTGGCGCTGACGACGGATCCGCCGCGGATCGAGCTCGACACGACGCTGCGTTTCCTGATCGCGGCAGTCGCCGCCGTGATCGCCGGGCTGTGGGTTTGGGGGATCGGCTACCAGAAGGCTGTCAAGGCAGCGACCGATGCCGCCAAGCCCAAGCCCACCAGGCTCGACGTGCTCAAAGCGTCGATCCCCGAGGTCGCCTCGGCGGTCTTCGCGATGTTCGTGTGGGCGACGATGATGCCGGAGAGCTGGCTGCTGCTCACTGATCCCTCCCAGCCGTTGCTGCTCGGGACATTCGCCGTGGCCGTGCTCGCCGTCGTCAACATGTTCACCGGTCGCCAGGAGCCGTCCAATCTGCGTTAGGGCCGTGCGGCGCTAGATTCGGTCGGTGAGCCAGCACGCACTGCCCGGAGCCAGTCACCTTCGACTGAGCGTGCCACTGCGCGGCCGGGATCCGAACGAGCCCGGCCGCGCGTCGACGCCGCTCGAGCTGTTCTTCGACCTCGTGGTGGTGGTCGCAGTGGCACTTGCCGCCGAGCGGCTGCACCATGCCCTGATCGACGGCTTCGGCATCGACACCGTGGTCAGCTACATGCTCGTCTTCTTCGGCGTCTGGTGGGCGTGGGCCAACTTCAGCTGGTTCGCGTCGGCATACGACACCGACGACGTTATCTATCGCCTCGGCACCTTCGTGGTGATGACCGGGGCGCTCGTGCTCGCGGCGGGCGTGCCGCAGGTCTTCGACGAGCGCAACTTCACGCTCGCTGTCATCGGCTACGTGATCATGCGCGTCGCGCTCGGCGTCCAGTGGCTGCGCGTCTCGCGCGACGACCCGCTCCACGGCGCCACCGCCCGGCGCTACGCGATCGGCGTGGCCGTCTGCCAGCTCGGCTGGCTCAGCCTGCTCGTTGTTCCGGGAATCTGGCCGATCGCGTGGCTGGTCCTCGTGCCGGCCGAACTGCTGTTGCCGTTGTGGGCGCAGCGTGCCGGCCGGATCAACTTCCACAACGAGCACATCGCCGAGCGCTACGGGCTGTTCATGATCATCGTCCTCGGCGAGTCGGTGCTGGCAGCCTCGCTGGCGATCCAGACGGTGATCGGAGGCGAGAGTCTCACGCTGGAGCTGTTGAGCGTCATCGTCGGCGGGCTACTGATCCTGTATTCGATGTGGTGGATCTACTTCGACCGGCCGGAGGAACACCTGCTCGATTCGCTCGCCGCGGCCCAGGCGTGGAACTACCTGCACCTGTTCATCTTTGCTTCGGTCGCGGCCGTGGGTGCCGGACTGGTGGTGGGCATCGAGGAAGCGACCGGTCATGCCCACGTCGGCTGGCAATGGGTCGGCCTGACCATCGCCGTGCCGCTGGTCATCTTCATGGTCGCCCTGACGCTGCTCTACGTGCGTCTGCCGATGAGCCTGCTGCATCGCGCGGTCGTGCCCGTTGCCGCCGTACTCGCGCTTGTCGCCGCGTTCATGCCCATGCCTGTGCTGACGATCGGGCTCGTGCTCGCCGGCACGACAGGGTTCAAGGTCTGGCTGCGCTTCCACGAGCACGAGCAGGCCAAGGACGAGGCGGTCTCATCTGCTGAGGTGTCCGCCTGACCTGCACCCGCGAATTGCCACGAAGTTGTGGGGGTTTGGGGGCTCGAGATCAATGTCCAGTTCAGGCGCACTCGCCAACCATGTGGTCGACCGCCAGTCGGGCGGTCGATCTTGTACACGGGAGACTTCAAGTGGCTTGGATAATTCGACTGATGCTTCTCAAGAAGCTGTGGGACTTCATTCGCTCCAACAACCGGCGCACGAACCGGGCCGGATTCACCCGCTAGGTCGCTCGATCAAGGGGGTTCGGGGTATAATCCTGTGGCTCCGCGTAGTGCGGTGGCTCCGTGTGATCGACTTTTCTCGAACAGATCGTGCGCCAGACTTCCCCGTTCGAGAGTTAGTTGGAGGGTCACAGTGACCACCGGCACCATCAAGAAGGTCGTTGCCGATCGCGGCTTCGGCTTCATCACCGCGGATGACACGAAGGAATACTTCTTCCACCGCAACTCGCTGGATTCGTCCCTCGACTTCGACCGCCTGGTCGGTGGCGAAAAGGTCGAGTTCGACATCGAGCAGAGCCCCAAGGGCCCGCGCGCGAACCGAGTTCACGCCCTCTAGGCGCCTCGACCAGCAATAGCAAAGCCGCCCGCAGAAATGCGGGCGGCTTTCTTGATTCCGGGCAGGACTATGATCCGCCCGAGAGCGAGGTGGACGATGGAGTCCGACGACAAGTCTATGAATGCGCCTGAGGCGCTCCAGCAGTGGCGTGAGGCCGAGCGCTCCGCAGCCGTAGCTCGGCGAGGAAAGCTGGCCGCCGAAGTGGCCGTTCGAGCCGCCGAAGAGGCCGAGCTTGCGGCTGCTGCGACGGCCAAGGCTGCCAAGCAGGCACTCGAGTCGGCCTCCCTTGCCGAAGCGTCCGCCAAAGCGACTGCGGTCAGCGCCCGAACCGTGGTAGATGCCACGATGGTGGATCTGGCGGATGCCGACGCGGGTGCAGCCTTGGCGGAGGTCGACGAAGCAGTGGCTCGAGCGGCCTACTCTCGGTCAGTCGACCGCGCCGCCAACTCCTGACGTCTACGCCGGGCGCCCGCGCGTCATGCGCGCTGTAGGTGCGTGTCCTTGAAGCCGCTGGTGTGCTTCAGCCCGTAGCCGGCGAGTCGGTCCATGCCCACGTGGGCGACGAGGATGGCGCCCGCGAAGAGCAGTAGGTCGCTGTCGAGCGCCACGCCGGCGCCAAGAGCGGCGACCCCGATGACCCAGTTGTGGATCAGGTTGTACGTGAAGCTGCCCAGGCGCACGCCACCCAGGTAGCCGATCGCGGCCAGGTCTGGCACCAGCAGCAGCGGAATTGCGAGCAGCCAGTTGCCGCCGAGGGCGTTGTAGATCAACAGCCCGGCGATGAGCGCGGCAGCGCCCTCAGCGCGGAGCCAGAAGCGCACCGTGTCGGGAATGGCTGCCGAGCCCTGGGCCTGTTGCGTGAAGGTTGTCGCGGTCATCTCGGTTGCTCCTTTCGAGAGCTTGCTGTACGTTATGGCTACGATACATAGCCATCATGGCTAATGTCAATAGCCTTTGGAGGGAATCTTGCCGGCACCGTCGCGCACCTCGATCGACGAGATCACCGCAGCAGCGCGCGCCATCCTCGAGGCGGAAGGTCTCGCGGCTGTGACGATGCAGCGTGTAGCCAACGCGGTCGGCGTCCGACCACCGTCGTTGTACAAGCACGTGCGGGACCACGGGGAGCTCATGCATCGGATGGCCAACGACCTTGCTGACGAGCTGGCGAGCGACCTGGATGCTGCTGCGTCGACAGGGGAGCCGGCGAGCGACCTCGATTCGATCAGCACGGCGTTCCGCGCGTGGGCGGCGCGATCGCCGGCCGGCTACGCGTTGCTCACCTCGCCTGTGCCGGACGCGTGGCGCCCGGATCCGGAGCTGAACGTGCGAACCAGTGCCGCGGTTCTAAGGGCCGCCGAGGGGCTGGTCGGAGCCGACGACGCGCTCGATGCTGCGCGGACGTTCGTCGCTTTCGTCCACGGCTTCGTCAGCCTCGAGAACGCGGGCACCTTCCGGCTCGGCGGCGACCCGGAGAGTGCCTACCGTTTCGGCGTCTCGACGCTTATCCGCGCCATGACTCGCCAACATTCTTGACAAGGTTGTGAGTAACCACTAACTTCCGCGCCATGAATGCAATTGGCGTCCGGCGCACCTCCCATGAACGTCGTGAAGAGATCCTCGAGGCCGCCTTCACGGCTTTCTCGGAGTCGGGCTTCGAAGGGACATCGACGGACGACATCGCGCAAGCCGTCGGCATCTCGCAGCCGTACCTCTTCCGCCTGTTCGGGACAAAGAAGCACCTGTTCCTGGCGGCCGTAGAGAGGTGCTTCGAGCAGACCGAGGGTGCATTTCGAGATGCCGTGGAGGAGGGTCCGCCGAGCGAGGCAAAGCAGCGC
>DASQLS010000209.1:0-10317 GCA_035629915.1 Candidatus Limnocylindrales bacterium
ACCGAGTAGGCGTGCATGACCGAGTAGTCGCACGTTTCGAAGGCCCGGTCGACGCGCAGCCCGTTGTCCGCCTCGAGGCTGGGCAGGTGGAGTCCGATGGTGATCGGCGTCTCGGCGTCGAGCTCGCGGATGACGCTCGTCATCGACGCCACCCAGGCGGTCCCCGCCTCGGCCGACGGCGGCAACGCGAACAGGTCCGGCTCGTTACCCAGGTTCCACAGCCAAACGCCCGGGTGGCCGCGCGCGGCGCCGACCACGTTGCGAAGCAGCAGGCGCTCGGCGTCCAAAAGGAGTGAATCGGTAAACGGGTTGCGATAGCCGCGACCGACCGGACTGCCGCCGCTGACCACCTGCAGCCCACCCGGTGCCGGTGGTGCTGCCGCGTCGAGCATCCAGTTCGGCGCCCAGTTCGGTCCGCTCATGTGACCGGTGAAGAAGGTGACATCCAGACCCAGCCCCCGATCGGCCGCCGTGTCGGCAACGACGATCAGATCGTCGATGGCGCGTGTCGAGACTCGGTCCGGCGACGGTTGGAAGTCCTCCCACAACAGGAAGACACGGATCTTGGTGAGGCCAAGCGACGCGATCAGGTCGAACTCGTCACGCACCTCGCCCCGATCGAACCTTTTCCACCACTCCATGGCCTTGCGCCGCGGCCAGTAGTTGACGCCAAGGACGAACGGATCGGGCACCCGTTGAGTGTAGGGAGACGGTCAGTCGGTCACGCCGCGCACGTCGAGGCGCTCGATGACTTCGTTCACGCCCTCGGCGCGGCTCGCCACCTCGACGACGTTGTCGGTGTCGTCGATATCGTCCACCTCGCCGCGTACGACGACGACGCCGCCTTCAACCGAGATGTCCAGCGCGTCCGCGAAGCGGCTGGTAGCTGCATCGGCACGCAGGGCTTCGCGCACCAGATCGGCCATCTCGTCCTCACTGGAAACCACCTCAGCGCGATGGTTCTCGTCGTATGGCTCATCGATGGCAGTGCTGCCGAAGCCGGCCGCGATCCTGACGCCTTCGGGAGAGTCGCGGTCGACTATGACCGGCGGATCGGTCGGCGGAACGTAGGCCAGTCCTTCCTCCGCGGCGACATTGGGATCGTCCGTCTCATCGGACCGCAGTCCACTGCGCATCGGATCCGTGCCCGCCTCGAGGTCGCCCTCGTAGATCTCTGTGTCTGTCAGCTCGCGCCGCTCCGCCGGTTCGGTCATGCTGGCTCCGATCGCTCGTCCTCGGCGTCACGCTGCCATGCGGACTCGTCGTCGCCGGTCAGGCCGCCTTCAGGGTTCTGTTTGGCAATGCCCGCCGCTCCGATGCCGGCCGCGATGCCGGGCTGCTCGACGGCGATGGCCGGCACGACCGGCGGCACGTCCGCCGGCTCTTCGCGCATGTCCTCGGTGAGCTTCTCGGGATCGCCTTCGGGCTGGTCGTCGGTGCCCAGTGAATGTCTCATGGCCTCAATGTGATCCAGACCGGGTTTCAGATTGACTGCTTTCTGCCCGTATGCTGTTTCTGTGAACGCGCGAACTCGGATGATCGATCTCGCTCCGCCGGCGGAGCGCGCGTTCCTGGTCGCGGTCGATACCGGCCAGGACGCAGGCTGGACGGCCGAGGAGTCGCTGACAGAGCTCGCCAACCTGGCCACCACCGCCGGCGCCGAAGTGGTCGGCGCCGAGTGGCAGAACCGCCGCCATGTCGATCCCAACTGGTACGTCGGCAAGGGCAAGGCACAGGAGCTCGTCCAGGCCAAGAACGAGACCGGCCTGACGCTGATCGTCGCCGACGACGAGCTCAGCCCCAACCAGCAGAAGGCGCTCGAGAGCCTGCTCGGCGTCAAGGTCCTCGACCGGAGCGGCCTGATCCTCGACATCTTTGCCCAGCACGCTCGGACCCACGAGGGGCGGCTGCAGGTCGAGCTCGCCCAGCTCGAGTACCAGCTGCCGCGCCTGACGCGGCTGTGGACCCACCTTTCGCGCACCCAGGGCGGAATCGGCTCACGTGGACCGGGCGAGACGCAGCTCGAAACAGACCGACGGATCATTCGCGACAAGATCAAGAAGCTGAAGGAACGCGTCGAGCACGTTCGGCAGCAGCGTGACACCGCGGCGCGATCGCGAGATCGGCGGCTCGTTCCAACAGTGGCGATCGTGGGCTACACCAACGCCGGCAAGTCATCGATGCTCAACGCCCTGGTGGGCTCGGAGGCCGCGGTGGCCGAGGACAAGCTGTTTGCCACGCTCGACCCCACCAGCCGGATGGTCAAGCTCGGCGACGGGCAGTCCGCCGTGGTGACCGACACCGTGGGCTTCATCCACAAGCTGCCCCACCAGCTCGTCGACGCGTTCCGTGCCACGCTCGAGGAGGTCAACCGGGCAGACATCCTGCTCGAGGTGGTCGACGTGGCCGACACTCACGCACCCGAGCACCGCCAGACGGTCCAGCAGGTGCTCGACGAGCTGGGTGCGGGCGAGAAGCCTCGACTGCTGGTCTACAACAAGGCCGACCTGGTCGACCCCGCCGCAACCGATGGCGCTACACCGGCACCCACGATCGCCGGGTCGGTGCTCGTCTCGGCACTCAGCGGCTATGGCATGGACGTGCTCCGCACCCGCCTGGCGACACTGCTCGCCGATCTCTGGGAAGAGGTCGACGTGAAGCTGCCCTATAGCGAGGGCGAGCTGCTCTCGCGCGTCCGCGAACGTGGCACGGTCGACATCGCCTACCACGCGCGCGATGTGCGCGTCCGCGGCCGGGTCGCGCCATCGCTCGCGAGCGAGCTGCGCGCGGCCGCCTTTGGCCGCAACGGTCGAGAGTCAAAGGATGGACACGGCACCTAGACTGGCGTGACCGCACCACCAAATGGGGGTAGGAGGTCACCGATGAGTCGTCGTGCCCCATCCTTCCTCGTCGCAGGGTCGCTCTTGCTCGCGCTTCTGGGAGCGACGCCCGTTGCTGCGGGCACGCCGCCAGGTCCCACGACCCGTTGGGTCGACGACGATGGCCTTGCCGGCCCTTCGACTTGCGGGCAGCTGACGCTCGCCTCGTCAACGATCCAGTCGGCGGTCGACGCGAGCAGTGACGGCGACACGATCCTGATATGTCCCGGTGATTACGCCGGTCAGGTCACTATCGATGGCGTAGACAACCTGACTATTCGGGGCGTGTCTCGCTGGACGGCACACGTCCTGCCGGCCTCAGATCATCCGCTCAACACCAACCTCGTCGAGATCAACGGAGCGACCGGAACCACCCTGCAATGGCTCGACTTTCTCGCTCCGACTGCGGGTGCCTGCACAGGAATAGGCGCGATGATCAGCGCTGTCGACGCTCCAGAAACTCGCATTCGAGCAAATCACATGGGGATCCAGGGCCTCGACGGCATCTTCGGCTGCGGTTACGCGCGCGGAATGCTCGTTACGGGTAGCCCGTCATCCGTGATCGCATGGAACAGGATGGTCGACTTCAAGGCCTCTGGCGTCTACGTCGAGTCTTCGGACGGCAGCCTGATCCGCGGCAATACGATCCGCTTCAATCACGTCACGAATTCCCCGGGAGTCGTCGGACCCGTCACATTCGGCATTGCTGTGGAGGCGACAGATAACGTTCGTGTCGTTCGCAACGTCGTCGGCGGTCCGCCAACAGCCGGGGTCAGCACACCTCGCCTTGGCCAGGGAATCAGCGTCAATGGTGGGGATGCTGCGCTCATTCGCCTGAACCGTGTCTTTCGTGTGGGCAGCGGCATGACCTCGAGCAGCCTGACTGACAGTGATTACATAGCCAATCGTGTGACCGGATCCGCGCAGGTCGGCATGCTCCTGACAGCGGTAAGCGGCGGGTCGACGGTCACCGGCAACTTCGTGCGTAGTAGCGGTGAACAGGGGATCCGCGTTGGCGGCCCCCAATCCGGCGAGATGACCCAGCTCAGCGACAACGACTTCCGCCTCAACACCGGCCTCGACTGCGACGACGACACGACTGGCGCCGGCACCTCCGGAACCGCCAACACGTGGACGAACAATCTCGGGATCGACGACGACCCTGACGGCATTTGCATCGACCCAGCCGCTCCCTGAGTTGACGGCCGACGACTCCGTCTCAGTTGTTTGTCAACCGGCGGGTCCGGGTTGGGCGTGCCGCGTCCGCGTCGGCGATGGCGCGGACGCGACGGAGCACGAGGTCAGCGTCTCGGCCGAAGAGATGGCGCGGTTCGCACCCGGTGCTTCCGAGCCTCAGCGGCTCGTCGAAGCTTCGTTTGCCTACTTGCTCGAGCGCGAGCCGAAAGAATCGATCATGGGCAGCTTCACGCTGAGCACGATCGAGAGCTATTTCCCGCGCTACCCGTTGGAGATCGCCGAGCTTATCTAGCGGGTCACGGTGCGGCCAGGTGCCACACCTCACCCACGCCGTCGCCGTTCGTATCGCCCGGCGCTTCGTCGTTGGCGAAGAAGTAGAGCGGCGCGCCGTCGTAGGTCACCTGGGTTGTGCCGTCCGCCCGCGTGATCGTCGCGAAGATGCCGGTCACGCCCTCGCCGCCGGTCAGCTCCCCGTCGCTGGTGAACGCTGGCCAGTTGTCCAGGCAGTCGCCGTCGCAATTGCTTACGCCGGGCTCGTCGTTGTCGAACACGTACAGCGAGTAGCCGTCCGGTGCGACGAGGAACGCGCCGGTGGAGTCGGTTTCGATGACGATGCCGCCCGGGCTTTCGCTGGGTTCGGCCGATGCGGTTGCGGACGGCGCCTCCGTTGGAGTTGCCGACGGAGCTTCGGTCGGGCTGGCTGTCGGTGAAACCGTAGTCGTCGGGGCCGCCGTCGCGGTTGGCGCCAGGGTGGGGGAGGGGGCTGTTGTTGGAGTCGCTGCCGGTGCCCCGCACGCAACGACGAGAAGTGCGACCAGGAACGCTGAAACAACGAAGAGACGGTTCACGGCTGTCCTCCTTGCTTGAATTCGAAGATAGGAGGTCAATCCGCAGTTCCCTGCCGCCATGTGGTTAAGATCTGTACATGCGCCAGATCATCGGCCGTCGCCTGCTCGAGGTGGACGTCGGCTAACTAGAACAACTGATCGCTCGCCATCGGCGAGTTGTCATTGATCTTGGTACGGGCACCGGTCAGTCAGTGCTCCGTGCCGCACGACGCGAGCCGGACGCGCTGTTCGTTGGCGTCGATCCGGACGCGGCCGCCCTCCGAGAAGCGTCACATGCTGCGGCGCGCGCCGCGCGACGTGGTGGCCCGCCGAACGTGCTCTTCCTTGTCGAGTCGGCCGAGGCACTCCCGGGGCCACTTGCCGGCCGCGCAGATTTGGTCACGATCGCCCTTCCCTGGGGCTCACTGCTGCGCGGCCTGCTGTCCGCGGACGTCTCGCTCCTCCACGCCGTGTCGGCCCTGCTCAAGCCGAGCGGCGAAATCGAGCTGTTGCTGTCCACCACGCCCACCGACGGGGCGTCTGTTCTGCTGCACACAGACGAGGATGCGCGCGCCCTGGCCCGCGCTTACGAATCGGCCGGCCTGAGCGTAGCCGGGTGGCGCGCGGCGACCTCGGAGGACGTCGCCCGTCTGTCGTCGTCGTGGGGTCGCCGGCTGGGCATCCCTGAGCGTCGAACGGCCTGGATCTTCCAACTCGGGATAGGGCCGGCAACAGGACTAGGGAACGAGTCGGCGATGTCTCGCGTCACAGCGCCGACAACAGAGGAGGTTCTGGAGTCAGGAGTCTGGTAACCCGATGAAGCACAGTCGCACAGCTCTCACTCTCTGCCTGGCGCTGGCAGCCACCCTGACATTCGTCGCGTGCTCGGCCGCGGCGGCAAGTGCTCCGAATGCCGACTCGGCCTCGCGAGCACAACTCGAACAGCCGCCTGCGGACAATCCGCCCGATGGCGGCGGAACCGATCCGAACGATGGTGACGGCAAGGTCAATCCGGGCAATCCGGGCACGGGCAATGACGATCCCATCACCATGCCACCCATCGACGAGCCGCCGGTCGATCTCCCGCTTCCAGTTGGTGCGACGCCGGTCGAGCCGGTGCCGGGCGTCGTCGACGCCATCCCTCACGCCTGGGATCACATCGACGTCGCGGCCGACGGTCGGACGATCACCGTCTATTACTGGGGCGGCGTGGACTCGTGCTACGGCCTCGATCGTGTCGACACCACGTTCAAGGACGGTGTCCTGAACGTGACGGTCTTCGAGGGCCGGCTCGGCAACCTGCCCGCCGATACCGCGTGCATCGAGATCGCCGTGCTCAAGTCGGTGACCCTCACCCTCGATCAGCCGGTGATCGCACCCTCGGAGTAGCAACCAGCTAAGACGGCAACCCCGAACGCGGGGTCGGCGCGATCCTCAAGGTAGTCCGCTTGTTAGGACGGACCTGGGGGAGCGTCGGCCTCGCGTTCCTTTGTGTACGCGTCGCGCAGGTGGACCGGCTCGGCATGCTCCTTGCGCCGGGCGCCAGCGCGGATGTTGAGTGCCTCGACGACGACGCTGAAGCCCATCGCGAAGTAGATGTACTCGCGCGGGATCTCGACGTGGAACGCCTCGGCGACCAGCGTCGTACCGATCAAGAGCAGGAAGCTCAAGGCGAGGATCTTGAGGCTCGGGTGCCGGTCTACGAGCTCGCCGATCGGCTTGGCTGCGAAGAGCATCACCAGCACGGCCAGCACGACGGCCGTCACCATGATCCAAAGCTCCTTGGCCAGTCCGATTGCGGTAATGACCGAATCGAGCGAGAAGACGATGTCGAGCAGCATGATCTGTAGCACTACACCGGTCAGGGTTGCCGCCTTGGCGCCAACGACACCGTGACTTTCCTCGCCCTCGAGTCGTTCGTGGATCTCGAACGTCGCTTTGGCGATCAGGAACAGGCCACCACCGAGCAGGATCAGGTCGCGGCCGCTCACCGGGCGACCGGCGATCTCGAACAGCGGCGCGGTCAGGCCGACGATGAACGAAATGGAGAACAACAGCGCGATGCGCATGATCAGCGCGGCGCCCAGTCCGAGGCGGCGGGCAAGGTCGCGCTGCTCGGGCGGCAGCTTGCCGGCCATGATCGAGATGAAGACGATGTTGTCGATCCCGAGCACGATCTCCAGCGCGGTCAGCGTGATCAGCGCGATCCACGTCTCGGGATTGGTCAGAACTTCCACGGCGGTCGTCTCCTGTGGCGGCCGTCGTCACGGACATGACGGGTTGAGCGGATTCTAGCGGGCCGCTCGCGGACAAAGAGAGAGGAGGCCAGCTGACCTCCTCTCAACTACATATGGGTTCGACACCTAGGCGGTCGCGGTGCCCTTCTTCTTGGTTGACGTCTTGGGCTTCTTGCCGCCGCCTTTGCTGCCCGGTCCCTTGTCACCCATCGGCTGCTCCTCTCGCTGCGAATAGCGTCCGGAGTAATGCTACGTCACGTCCGACAGGGTGCCGTGCGATTACGGAGCGGCGATCTGGATCGACGAACGACCCGCAGTCAGATCCCGTCGGGCTCGTGGTGAAAGGCGGACCCATCGCGGAACACGTACCACGTCCGCGGAACGGCCTCGAATGATGCCAGACCGTTCTGCTGACGGATGGATATGTTGGGGTAGGCGTCCATGAGTCCGGCGAGCGCGGTCAGCAATGTCTCGCGTGACAGTTCGCCGCCATCGAGGCGCGCCATGACTTGACGGACGCTATCCCTGAACTCGACGTCCTCATCAGGCAGCGTGATGAAGCGTAGTTCGATTTCCCTGTGCCCCCACTCTGACGACAGGTCATTGGCCAGCGAGCCCACGGCTGACTCCCCTGCGCGGCTTCTCGTTCCCGATTCTTCGCTCCCGAGTCGGGTGCTGTCGGTACGTTGGCGAACATACGTGCGGATTTGCCGGGTGTAGGCTGGACGCACGGCTTGTTTTCACCGAGCCCTGACATCGCCGGCTTCTTCGCACGGCCAGGGACGAGGACGCACCCGTAGGCGCCGGTCATGCCGTCGCTGGGAAGGGCAGTTTTGTCCGGGGTGCGCAGCCGCAACAATCTTCTGCTGTCTTTGACTGACGGCCGCATCGATTCGCTGCTTGCCCAGGGCAGGACCGAGCGATACGAGCGCGGGGACCTGTTGGTCAAGCTGGGTGATCCCATTCCCGATCTGGGCTTTCCGTTGAGCGGCATGATCTCCCTGACCATCGACACGAGTGAGGGTCAGACGGTTGAGGTCGCTGTCACGGGTCGAGAGGGTTTCGTCGGAGTTGGCCGCTTCCTTGGCCGTGAGATCTCGGATACCAATGCTGTCGTCCAGGTTCCGGGCGAGGTGTTCCACGCAGAGCCGAGATTGGTGCAGGAGATTGCCGCAGCGGATGCGGGATTCAGCGCAGCAATCAACCGCTTCCTGAACAGCCTGCTGGTCGAGACCTCACAGACGGCGGTATGCAACCAAGTGCACTCAGTGGAGCAACGCACCGCGCGTTGGCTGCTGCACGCCGCCGACCGGGCCGGGACGGACGAGCTGCAACTCACCCATGAGTTCCTCTCGCAAATGCTCGCCGTGCGTCGTTCGAGCGTGACGACAGTGATCGGGATCTTCAAGCGCGCGGGATTGACGTCCACCAAGCGCGGTCTGATAACCGTGGCTGATCGAGAAGGCCTGCGCGGTCTGACGTGCGAGTGCTACGCCATCGTCTATGCGGCAACCCCGAGGCTGGATCAGCCCTCGGCGATGTAGCGCCGCTCGCCGGTTCGGGCATCCATGTAGACGCGCATTTGATGGTTCGTCGTCGGATCGACGAAGACCTCATCCGTCGGCCTGAAGCGCGGCTCCAGCGGGCCAGTCTCTCCGCCGCCGGGCCCCGGCGACAGCTGCTGCTGCTCGGCGGCCTGCGAGCGGTAGCGCGTCCGTTCGATCACGACCGCGATCACTAGCACGGCGCCACTCAGGATCATCCAGAACGCGCCGAAGATGCCGCCGCTGCCGGCGAAGGCCACGCCCAGACCGATGCCACCCAGGATCAGCAGCAACCCGATGACGCCGATCACGATCCGAATCACGGATGCGCCGGTCATCTAAGTCACTCCGTTGGCTGCGCTGGCTGCGTCGCTGTTGGATCCGGTGCGACGACCACCGCAGTGCCGTAGGCCACGATCTCGGACATCGTTTGCGCCAGCTCGGTGCTGTCGAAGCGCATCGAGATCACCGCATTGGCGCCCATCAGGGTCGCGTTCTGCACCATTCGGTCCATTGCCTGGCGACGGGTGTCCTCGAGCAGGCTGGTGTATTCGTGAATCTCACCACCGCCCAGCGAGCGAAGACCGGCCATGATGTTGCCGCCGATGCCGCGGCTGCGCACCACCAGGCCGAAAACCTGGCCCTTGGTCTCGACAACGCGCCAGCCCGCCACGAATGGCGTGGTTGTGATCATCATCATTCTTTCTGAGTCCCTCCTTGCAGGCCGAAGGATATCGGGACAGCGTGCCCCCTTGACATGTCGGTCATACAACCATATGGTTGTATCTATGCTTCAAGCGACCCCCGACCCCGACCGTGTATTCGGCGCTTTGGCCGATGCCACGCGGCGCGACATCGTCCGCCGCGCGATCACGGGCGAGGAGGGGGTCGCCGAGCTGGCCCTGCACTATCCGATCAGCTTTGCGGCCGTGCAGAAGCACGTGGCCGTGCTCGAGCGGGCGGGGTTGGTGAGCAAGCATCGCATCGGCCGGCGCAAAGTCGTTCGAACGCAGCTCAACGGCGTGCGCGTGGCGCAGCGTCTGCTCGATCAGTTCGAGGAGCTGTGGAACGGCCGCTTTGAGCGCATGGCGGACATCCTGGAGCGAACCAAGGAGAGAGACGCATGACCGTGACCGAAGTCCAGAGGGACACCGACGCCCTGTCGATGACCATCACCGCCGAGTTCGACGCCTCCCCGGAGCGCGTCTGGCAGCTGTGGGCTGACCCGCGTCAGCTCGAGCGCTGGTGGGGTCCGCCAGGTTACCCGGCGACGTTCACCAAGCACGACCTGTCGGTCGGCAGCCGCACCGAGTACTACATGACCACTCCCGAGGGCGACACGCCGAAGGGCTATTGGACGATCGTCGAGGTCGATCCGCCTACACATCTCCGAGCCTTGGACGGCTTCGCCAACGACGACGGTTCGAACAACGACGATATGCCGGGCCCCGGCGAGATGAATGTCCGCATCGAGGACATCGGCGCCGGTCGCACGCGAATGTCCATCGAGAATCTCTTCCCGGATCAGAAGGCGATGGAGCTCATCCTGGAGATGGGCCAGGAAGAGGGAATGGTCCAGGCTCTGGGCCAGATCGACGCGATCCTCGCCGAGCAGCCGGTCGCCAGCGCCTAA
>DASQLS010000210.1:0-17229 GCA_035629915.1 Candidatus Limnocylindrales bacterium
CTCGTCAACGAGATCGGCACGACCATGCTCGAGCGCTGGCCGCAGCTGGCCGAGGTCTCGTTCGAGTCTCAGAACCGGTTGTGGGACCTCGCCGTGACAAGCGAGGACGATGAGCGCCTCAAGGTCTACTGCGATCCTCGCCCGCCGTATGGCCGGATCGGCCTCGTCCTGCGCCGCTAGTCAGCGCGGCCAGATCAGCGGCCGTGTCGATGTCAGGGTTCGTCCCGGGCACGTCGATGTAGCGAACCAGCTCTGGGTGGGCATTGATGACCTGGACCATGCCTCGATCGCCGGTGAGTGACTCGGCCAAGGGCCATGCTGATCGTTCGAGAAGAACCGGATTGCCCGGCCGGCCCTCGTAGCGCGGCACGCTGATGGGGCGCGCCGTGTGCGACGGAGAGGACAGGATCCGGCCGGCCTGGTCGGGCGCCAGAAACGGTTGATCGCCGAGCAGCACCAGAAGGCGCTCCGCCGTAGAGGCGGCCAGCGCGGACATCCCCAACCGAACCGAGCTCGACAGACCACGTTCGGGGTTGGGATTGACCACGATCTGCTCACCGTGCCAGGTCAGCTCTGACTCGACGGCAGCGTGGTCGGGACCAACGACCACCACCACGGGCTTGAGCCCGACCGCCGTTGCAAAGTCGAGGACGTGCTGGAGCATCGGCCGTCCTCCCACCACCGCGAACAGCTTGTTGGAACCAAAACGGGTCGCCCGTCCGGCTGCGAGGATCAGACCGGCCGTGGAGTCGGACATGCCCTCAATCGTAGGGACCTGCCGGTGCGCGGAAATAGAAGCGGCTCCCGAGCCGGTCATCTCGGGAGCCGCTTACTCCGCGATCGGAACCCGTCCTTACCGACCGCGCATATGGTGCTGACTGCTCCCCCCGATGGGTCGAGGTCTGACGGGCGATGCCGCAGTCAGCGGGCTATTCGGTTGTTACTGCATCACTCGGCGCAGGCCGGCGCTGTGCTGTCGTAGAGATACGAGGTCTGGTTGCGCACGGCGCGCAGGGCGTCGATGCGACCCTTGCCGAAGCACTTGTCGGTGCCAACCTTGCCGATATCGACGGCAGTCTTATAGAGCTTCTTGGCCACCGCGTCGGGGCCCATCGAGACATTGCCCGAGCCGTTGGTGGACCCGAACTGGCTGACAATGAGCGCCGCAACTCCGGTCGTGTGGGGCGAGGCCATCGAGGTGCCCTGGAAGCAGGCCCAGCCACCGGGGATCGTCGAAAGGACTTCGGTCGCGCAGTCCGCGGCCAACAGATCGTTGCCGCCTGGCGCGGCTACGTCGGTCCAGCCAGCGCCCCAGTTCGAGTATTCGGCCTTCTCGCTCTGTGGACCAAGGGCCGCAGTGCCGATCACACCGTCCACCTGGGCCGGAACGACCTTGCACTTCTTGCCACCCTCAGGCTTGGGCGGATTGGCCAGGTCTACGTCTGAGTTGCCGAGGGCGGAGATGAGCGTCACGCCGCGGCTTCGGGCGTAGGCGAGTGCCCGCTCGATCGCCGCGCGGTACGCACGCTGGGTCGGGTCGCTCTGGCACTTGAACTCGGTCGATTGCTGGAAGTCGTCATCGTCGACGAAGAAGCTCATGTTGATCACGTCTAGCTTCAGATCGCCCGCGTAGGTGATGCCCTGAACGGCGTCGCTGACGTAGCAGCTGCCGCCGGCGTCACAGACCTTGATCGGGATGAGTGTCACGTTGGGGGCGACGCCCACGACGCCGAGCCCGTTTCGCCGCGCGGCGACGATGCCGGCCACGTGCGTTCCGTGGAACTGGTTGTCGATGCACGCCGACGGGATGCCAATGCCCGGGCCAACAGCGGTGAAGTCGGCGCCCTTCTGGCAGTTGACGTTCGAGCGCCCATTGAGAACGAAGTCCTGATGGTTGCCGTCGATGCCGCTATCGAGGATGCCGACTTCGACACCGGGCTTGCCGAGCTGTCGGGTGTGTGCCTGCGGCGCGTGGATCTGGCTCAGACCCCACTGCTGGGACTCGAGCGGATCCGGGCCGGAAGTTGTGTGGCCACCGTTGTTGACCAGGATCAGCTGGCCGCTGGCGATCGCCTCCTGGTACGACGGAAGAACCTTGGCACCGAAGTCCTTGCCGACCTCGGCGACGAGCCCGGAGGCGCGCAGGATCTGCGCGAACGCGGTGTTCTTCGAGTCGACCAGCATCATGCCCGTCTGTCGGGTCAGGTCGGCTGCCACCTTGCCGCCGGCCGATGACACGAGCTTGAGCGCGTAGTCACGAGCCAGTGCGTAGTTCTTGTCGAGGGCATATGCGTCGAGCAGCGCGTATTGGTCGCCAAGGGCGTAGCCCAAAGTGCTCTCGAGCAGGGCGTAAGTCGAGTCGATGACGGACGAGCCCGTCAACAACGCCGCCAGATAGCCACTGCCGAGCGCGTAATCGTCGTCAAGGGCGTAGCCCGAGTCGAGCGCGTACTGCCCGAACAGGGCGTAGGTGTCGGTCAGCGCGTACTGGTCGGTCAGCGCGTACTGATTGGCCAGCGCGTAGGTCTTGTTCAGTGCGTAGAGGGCGTACTGACGCCCGAGGGCATACGTGCCGTCGAGGGCGTAGGTCCTGTTCTGGGCGACGAGGGCGTAACCCTGGCCCAAGGCGTAGCTGCCGTTGAGCGCGTAGCCGCCCTTGAAGACGACCAGGTAACGCTGATTGCCGCCAGTCGCGGCCAGGGTTGCGGCGGGCATGACCGATGCCAGCAGCAGAACAGCTCCCGATAGCGCGAGAGCGGCGCGGGTCAGGTAGCGCGACCGACGGGTAGTCATTTGTGGACGGGACCTCACTTGGTTGTCCTTGACGACACGTTGCTCGTGACGACACCACGAACAGTGGTACCAGTTTCACCCAGGGCCTCACCACGTGCAAGGGTGTCAGATTGCAGAACCATCACAAACGCCACCGCAACTGCGAGCGCGTCCTTCAGGCGGGCTGGGCAGCCCTCGTCACCAGCAGGTCGTAGGCCTGCTCGAAGGTCTGGCCGTTCTGCCAGATGGCATCGAACGCCGTCTTGAGAACCTGCGCCAACGATTGGTGCTCGACCACGACGATGGTCAGATCCGAGCTGCCGGCGACCGGATCCTCCATGCCGAACATCACGATCGTCTCGTCGATGATGACCAGCTTGAGCGGCAGGCTGGGCACGAAACGCGCCTGCTCGCCCGCCTCGACGAAGCGCTGAACGCCGCGCATGACGGCCGGGTCGTCAAAGATCGAGTACTCGTACAGCGATCGCGCCTCGTGTGACTGGGTCACCTCGAGGCCCTCGACGTTCTCCTGCGGCGGCGTCGCATACGGCGGTTTGGTGAAAACCAGGATTTCCTTCTTGACCCCGGCCTGCAGCTCGGCGAATCGCTCATTGATCGCGCGCCGATCGCGCAGCACCTCGATGTATTCGAGCGGATCGGTGTGCTCCTGGCCGGCGGCGAAGGCGGGCGTCAGATCCTCAACCATCAGCCGCGCGTTGCGCTCCATTCGCGACAGCTCTTCGCGGTGCGCTGCAAGCAGCTGCTCGATGGCCAGCTCGGGTGGTGTCGCCGCGTACTTGACCACGGTTCCAGGCCGCGCGGCGGCGAGTCCCTTCTGGACGAGACTGCCAAGGACGTCGTAGATGCGCTGGCGTGGCAGACCAGATTGGCGCGCAACCTGCGCCGCCGTGAACGAGTCGCGCCGGATCAGCGTCAGGTACGCCTTGGCCTCGTAGCTCGTCAGGCCGAGCTTGGCCAGCTGCGCAACGAGTTCCTGATTGTCCACGAGGGCACTATACCGCCACTCGACGTGGTGTCACTCACCGGCGTGGCACGGCGCAACGGTTACGATCGGTCCGTGGAAAGCGACATCCGGCCTTTGGGCAACCGCCTCGCCGGCGAGACAAGCCCGTACCTGCTCCAGCACGCCCACAACCCGGTGGATTGGTACCCGTGGGGCGAAGAGGCGCTGGCCAAGGCGCGCGCCGAGGACAAGCCGATCTTCCTGTCGATCGGCTACGCGGCGTGTCACTGGTGCCACGTGATGGAGCGCGAGTCGTTCGAGAACGAGTCGACAGCAGCGGCACTCAACGCATCGTTCGTGCCGATCAAGGTCGACCGTGAGGAGCGGCCCGACCTCGACTCGATCTACATGGACGCGGTCCAGCACATGACCGGTCAGGGCGGCTGGCCGATGAGCGTCTTCCTGACGCCGGATGGCAAGCCGTTCTACGGCGGCACCTATTTCCCAGACGTGCCGCGCCACGGCCTGCCCTCATTCCGCCAGGTGATCGACGGGGTCAGCGCCGCGTGGCGGGAACGGCGCACCGAGATCGAGCAGGTTGGCGCGGCGCTGGCCTCCTCTATCACTGAACAGTCACGAGCAGCCGGCGGCGCCGCACTCGGCGAGGGGATGCTCGAATCCTCATTGCTCGGCGTCGAACGAGGCTTCGACGAGCGCAACGGCGGCTGGGGCCGAGCGCCCAAGTTTCCTCAGCCGATGACGATCGAGTTTCTGCTTCGACATCACCTCATGACCGGCGACCAGAGATCCCTGGCGATTGGCCGACGCAGCCTCGACGCGATGGCCGCCGGTGGCATCTACGACCACCTTGGCGGCGGCTTCGCGCGCTACGCCACCGATGCGATCTGGCTTGTGCCGCACTTCGAGAAGATGCTCTACGACAACGCTCAGCTGGCGCGCGTCTACGTCCACGCCTGGCAAGTAACGGGCGATGCGCGATACCGGGAAGTTGCTGAAGAGACGCTCGCGTTCATGGAGCGCGAGCTGTTGACCGCCGATGGCGGCTTTGCCTCGAGCCTCGACGCCGACACCGGCGGCGTCGAGGGAGCGACGTACGTCTGGGACGCATCCGAGATCGAATCCGTGCTCGGCGACGAGGCGGCCCGCTTCAATCGCGCTTACGGAGTGACGAGCGGCGGGAACTGGGAGGGTCACAGCATCCTGTCGCGTGTCGCTGACGTCGACTACGCGTTGCTGAGTGGCGCTCGACAACGGCTGCACGAAGTACGCCAACAGCGGCCTCAGCCGGCCCGCGACGACAAGGTGCTGACGGCGTGGAACGGCCTGGCGATTGCGGCTTTCGCCGACGCCGCGGCCGCCTTTGGCGATCCGCGGCTGTCGGTCGTCGCCGAGCGCGCGGCCGATCTCATCCTGAACGTGCTGCGTGACGCCGACGGCCGCCTCCGCCGCAGCTGGAAGGACGGCCGCGCGCTGCACGCCGGCACGCTCGAGGACTACAGCCACTTCGCCGACGGGTTGCTGGCGCTGTACGAGGCCACCTTCGACGAGCGCCGGCTCGAGGCCGCGCGCGGACTCACCGACCAGATGCTCTCTCACTTCACCGATCCTGCCGGTGGCTTCTACGACACGGCCGACGATCACGAGGCATTGATCGCGCGACCAAAGGGGTTGCAGGACAACGCCATTCCTTCGGGCGGAGCGATGGCGGCGCTCGTGTTTTTGCGAATGTCCGCGCTGACCGGCGAGGGCGAATATCGCTCCTCGGCCGAGGCCGCGCTGGCACAGGTCGCCGGCCCGGCGCAGCGCTATCCGACGTCGTTCGCCCAGTGGCTGAATGCCACCGCGTTCGCGATCGGTGACACGATCGAGGTAGCGCTCATCGGCGATGTCTCGAGCCCCGATCTCCAAGCGTTGCTCGATGTCGTCCGGCAGGCATACCGTCCGTTGGCTGTCGTCGCCGCCGGCGCGTCCACTGGCACGGCCGTTCCGCTGCTCGTCGATCGGCCCATGCGCGACGGTCGTGCGACGGCCTACGTGTGTCGCAACTTTGCGTGCCGAGCACCGGTCGTCGAACCGCAGGATCTGGCAGTTCAACTAGCATCGGCACGATGATTTCCCGCTTCTTTGCAGCAATTTCGCTCGCCTGCCTGACCACTCTGGCGATCGCGGTTCCCGTCCTCGGCCATGCCGAGCTGGTCGAGTCCGACCCGCCCGACGGCGGCACGATCCAGATTGATGGCGGATACACATTCACGGCCACGTTCAGCGAAGAGCTGCTCGAGGGCAGCGGCCTGGTGGTTCGCAACTCGGCGGGCGAAGAGGTCGCGAGTGGCGGGCTCGATCCAGACGATGCCACGGTTCTGATGGCGGATCTGCCCGAGCTCGAGCCGGGCGACTACGCAGCCCGTTGGACGGCGAGCACCGACGATGGCCACACCGAGCGGGGCACGATCAGCTTCACCGTCGAAGCCGCAACGCCGACGCCTGCGCCAACCCAGGCGCCAACCGAGCCACCGAGCGAAGCGCCGTCGGCGACCGCGTCACCTGCTCCCTCCGCCAGCGAGGCGCCATCCGCCACGACCTCGCCGGCTCCGACCAGCACGACTGGGCCAACCAACCCGACGTCGAGCAACAACGACATCATCCTTGCCCTGGCACTGGCCGCGATCGCGATCGGCGGCGTCGTGGCGATCATCTTCATGCGCGGCAGGGACTGATCAGACTCGCGGATCTGCCCGACCCGCGGGCAATCATCTTCGACCTCGACGGCACACTCGTCGACACCGTCGAAACGCGCATCGCGTCCTGGCTGGCGACCTTCGAAGAAGCAGGCATCACGGCGGACAGGGAATTCGTCGCGCCGATGATCGGTGCCGACGGCAAGAAGCTCGCCCGTGAGGTCAGCGCCGCAGCGGGCAGAAAGCTGACGGCCGACGAAGAGGAGCACCTCGATCGCCGCTCGGGCGAGATCTACGATCGGCTCAACACCCAGCCACGGCCGATACCCGGCGTCCGAGCGTTCCTGACCGCGCTGACCGCCAGCGACGTGCCGTGGGCGATCGCCACGTCGAGCCGGCGCGAGCAGGTCGCGACCTCGGTCAAGGCACTGGAGCTGAAGAAGGCGCCGGTCATCGTCGACGGGACGCACGTCAAGCACGCCAAGCCGGCGCCAGACCTGCTGCTGCTCGCCGCCGAGCGGCTGTCGATCAAGCCGGCCGAGTGCGGCTACGTTGGCGACGCGACGTGGGACATGCTCGCCGCCCGAGCGGCCGGAATGATCGCGATAGGCGTTCCCTACGGGGCGGCGTCGCCGCGCCAGCTGACCGATGCCGGCGCGCAGACGGTGACTACGTTCCGCACGCTATCCGCCGACCTGCGGCGGCGCGGCTTGATCAAAGCCTGAGACGCTGCCGCCCTAGTTGCGCGGCGGGCAGGGCTCCTGGTTCGGCCGGGTGGTCGGCGCCGGCTCTGGCTCCGAGAAGATGTTCTGGACCTTGTCGATCATGCCTTCGGGGCTTCCCAGCTGGGTGAGCTTGGCCGGCGCGAAGTCGTAGCGATAGATCCGCTCGGAGTCGACGCGCGACGCCACCTGGGCCAGGAACGGGATGTCCGAGTCGTCGATGGTCATGAACAGGTTCTCCTGGGCGACCGTCAGGAGCGTCGGGATGTGCGGCAGCAACGCGACTGGGTCGAGCTGCTTGCGCACCTGCGCGAGGACGTACTGCTGCCGGCGCGAGCGCTGGTAGTCCGAGTCCTGGTGGCGCGATCGGGCGTAGGCGAGCGCCTCCTCGCCGTTCATGAACTGGCAACCTGCCTCGAAGTCGATCAGCATCTTCTGCTGCTGGGAGTTGAAGTACTCGTCGTCGAAGAGCGGCGATGGGACGTCAATCCACAGCCCGCCCTCGGGCAGGTTGTTGACTACGTCGACGAAGCCCTTCAAGTTGACCGACACGATGCCATCGACATCCACGCCGGCCATCTCCTGGATGGCATACGTCAAGGCGCGCCAGCCGCGCTCGCAGTCGAACTGCTGGGCACACTCGGGGCCGATGCCGTCCGAGCCCGGGAACTCGCCCGGCAACTGGCCGGGCGTCGTGGCTGCCTTCTGCCACAGGCCGAACAGGTAGCCCTGGTAGTCAGGACCGTTCTCCGTGGGAATGCGCAGCCAGGATGGATAGCGCGACGTCGCGCTGGGCTGCTCCATGTTGCGCGGGAAGCTGAACATCGCCGACTTGCAGGTGGCGACGTCGATGCTCAGCAGCAGCATCGAGTCGGTCCGGATGGAAGCCGAGCTGACGCCGTCGTCCGAGCGCGAGTCCGATCCAACCAGGAGCAGGTTCACGCGCCCGCCATCGGCCATAGGCCAAGCGCCAAGGTCGATCGGCGGACACGCACGCGGTGTTTCACTCGGGCCGGGTTCTCCGGAACCACTTGGGTCGGGCGATCCCGTTCCGGTGCTGGGCGTCGCAGTCGGGCCACCGCTGGGCGAGGCCGAGGGGATTGGAGTTGGCGAGCGCGTTGGTCGCGGACTGAAGCTTGGGAGCGCGCCGTCGTTGTCGCCGTCGAAGATCGAGCTGAAGCTGTTGTGGATCTGGACGCCCCACACCTCGGGGACGCCGTGGACGATCATCGCCAGCGCGATCAGGCCGGCGAGAATGATCGGCGCCGCGCCGCCGCCCGAACGGCCGAAGCCGCTTGCGCGCTCCTGCTTGGCCATGTCGTATGCATTGATCATGGCGGCGATGTGGTACAGGAAGAACGCAACGTTGACGATCAAAAGGGCGAGCCGCTTCTCTGGGCTGCTGACCAATCCCGTGATAGCGCCCACACCGCCGACGAGCAGCCACAGGGCGGCGATGATGAAGCCGAGCATGGGCAGCGCCCAGAGGACGGCCTTGCGCGCATCGCCCGCATACAGCTGGCCGAGCCCCGGAAAGAGGAACGACAGCAGTGCGGCTAGCGCGGGCGATGGGTTGTTCGACATGAGTGCTCTGGAAGCCCCTTAGCGAGTTAGCGGAACGTGGCAGGCCAAAGACTGGCCAATGCCTGTGATTGTTCCCGCTACCTGGGCACGACGCGGGAGTGCAGGCGGAAAGTCTACGACGAGATGACGATCCGCGACCCGACTGTGCTACGGCGTGACGGTCAGCGTGCCCTGCATCGTCGCCGCGTGGACGTCGCACCAGAAGTAGTAATCACCGGGCTCCTCGGGGGTCGTGAAGGTGACAGATTCGAGCGCATCGGGGCCGGTGACGACCTCCGTGGCGCCGAGTGATGGTGCGCTGCTATCCGGTCCGTCGAAGAAATTGATGTTGTGCTGGACGTTGCTGTCGTTGTTGTAATCCACTTGGACAACCGTCGCGGCGGGGGCTTCGAGTGTGCTCGGCACAAAGGCAAGCGGGTCTGACTGTGGCGTCTCGACCTGGATGACCAGACCCGGCGAGCCGCTGGCGCCGGGCGATCCGCTGGCGCCAGGTGAGCCGCTCGCGCCGGGCGATCCGCTCGCGCCAGGTGAGCCGCTGGCGCCAGGTGAGCCGCTGGCTGCCGGGGAAGCCGTGGGACCGAGCGGCGCATAGGTCCAGCCGGCACTGCCGCCGGACGCGCAGGCGACCAGAACCAGTGAAAGGCCGAGGCCGGAGATCAGCCTGCGCGTCAATACGGCGCGCGGCGCAAATTTCGTCAGCTGCATGGGCGCATTCTTGCGGAAACCCGGCAGGTCCGTCACGGACGTCTTCCGACGGCGCCGGTCGGGACGCGCGGATCGTCTGGAACGAGACCGAGCCGGATGGCGAGTCCGGCAGCCTCGACCCGACCGCTGACGCCCAGCTTGGACAGGATGCGCCGGACATGAACCGCGACCGTGCGCTCGCTGATGAACAGCCTCTCGGCAATCTCCCGGTTGGTCCGACCCTGGGCGAGCACGAGCAGCACCGCGTTCTCTCGCGGGCTCAACCCGAAGCGGGACACGCCGGGCGCCGGTTGATCGCCGCCCACGAGCGACGCGAGGCTAGGTGCGCTGCCGTTCACCTGGCCCGGACCCACCGCGACCAGCTCACGGTCGGATTCGATCTGGATCACGACCACGCCCTTTGCAGGCAGCGTGATCCGGCCGCGCTCGGCAAGCTCGCGCAGCGCGCGCTGGAGCGGCCGGGCGGGCAGACCGGCCGCGACCTTCCATGCCTCGGTCAGCGCGCGTCGCGCCTCGGCGCGCCGGGCACGCGTCGGTAGCGCGGCCTGGGCCTGCCACCAGCGCGCCTTGGCGACCTGATACGGGACCGGAATCTTGGCCCACGCCGTGGCGAGCTCGGCCCAGGCCTCTGGCGTGGCCTTGCCCCGGACGCGGTCGTTGTGCGCGCGAGCAGTGGCCAGGTACAGCTCCGCCTCGCGTCGGGTTCCGACGGTGGGTGGCAGCTGGATGCGCTTGAGGTGCTCGGTGGCGACGGGGAGCACCTCTCCGGCGAGCGCGCCGGCGGCGGCCACGGCGGACCAGTCTCGTCGCAGGCGGCCACGCTCCGCCGCCGCCGCACACGCCTCGAGGACGGTCGCCGCTGAGCTGGCGATCTGGCTCGGGTCGTTCGTCTCGCTGACCCGCGCCCAGCCCTGTTCGGCTGCACTCATCGCGTCGGCGAGGTCGCCGCGCCACAGTGCGAGGCTGACCGCCGTGCGCAGCACGAGCGCCGACCACTGCCCGGCGGGCACGGTCTCGAGCTGGAGCAGTGTCTGGCCGACGAGTCGCGCTGCCTCGTCATCGGCACGCGACTCCACCAGAACCAGGCCGAGATAGAGAATCGGGCTGAACCACGCCACGCCCGCCGGCGCGAACTCGAGCGCAACACGACATTCGGCCTCGGCCTCTTCCCAGCGCCCGAGCTGGAACAGGATGTCGGCCGCGTTGCCGCGCAAGAACGCGCCGTATGTCAGGCCGAGGCCGTTCCGATTCGCCTCGGCCATGCCGTCTTTGACCGCCGCAAGTGCCTGCTCGCGGCGCGAATCGAGGTCGAGCAGCGTCGTGCGATTGGCGTAGCAGCGCATGATCTCGTCGAGCCGGCCCACGCTGCGCGCGTCGGCAGCTGCCTCGTCGAGCAGCTCCAGGCCGCGATCGATCTCGCCGGTGTAGCCGAGATCCACGGCCAGCGTGTCGGTCGCGTGGGCCAACTCGGCTAGGCCGTTGTCACCGGCGTTGCGCGCCGCTTGCCTTGCCTCCTCGGCGCGCAATGCGCTGTCCTCGAAGTTGCCCTCGAGCATCAGGTCCTGCGCGAGCGCCGCCAGCACGCGCGCCTGCGTCGCGTGCGCGCCTGCCGGAACGATGCTCACTGCCTGCTCGAACGCCTCCCTCGCGCCGACCAGGTCGCCGCTCGAGCGCCGCTGCCGGCCGAGCTGCTCGATCAGCTGTGCCGCACGTTCACGATCGGCGTCGCGGCGGCCCGAGCTGCTCGGAAGCAGCCGCTCGACGCGACCGCCGGCAAGCCGCTCGATGGCCTGCTCGGTGAGGGTCGCGGCGCGGCGGAAGGAGCCCGTCGCGTCGGCTGCGCGGGCCGCCGCCTCGAGCAGGTCCACCTCGGGCTGGTCCGGCCCAAGCTCGAGCGCGGCCGAGTAGTGCATCAGCGTCGTCGGCCCGGGCTCGATGGGCTCTGATCGTCCGGCCGCCTCGAGGTGCGCCGTCCTTGCCTGTTCGGGCTTGAGCGCGCGCATCCAGTGCCAGGCTGCCTCGGCCGGCTCGCTGACAATCTGATCTGCGAGCGCGGCGTGAAGCTCATGGCGTTCGGCCGGCAGGGTCGATTGCGTGATCGCCTCGCTACACAGCTCGTGGACGATCGACAAACCCTGGTCACTTTCGACCGCCAGGCCACTCTCGATGCACCGTTCGGCGGCGGCGGCCGGCAGGTGTCCGTCGTTCAGTCGGACTGATGCGACGTTCGCTCTGCTGACGGGTCGATGAGCGATCGCGAGCAGGCGCAGCAGCCTGCCCTGCTGACGGTCGAGCTGGAGCAGGCGCGCCTGGATGATCTCGTCGAGCGGATCGGACAATCGCAGGCCGGCCAGCCGACGTTGCGCCTCGACCAGCTGCCCAGCAATCAGTGGGTTGCCGCCGGAGCCCTCCATGACGGCGGCCATGAAGCCGAGCGTGGGACGGTCACCTTCGAGTTTCTCGACCAGCTCGAACAGCTCATCGCGCGACATCGACTCGAGCGCCAGGTGCTCGATGTCGCGGCTCTCGTCGATCTCGTGCACGAGCGCCTGGGCAGGGTGGCCTCGGGGCATGTTGTCGGGGTGGTAGCCGACGATGATCGTCAGCGGCAGGCGTCGGCTGATGCGCAGCAGGTCCTGGACGACCAGCCTTGTGCCTGGATCGCTGTGTTCGAGGTCCTCGACGATGAGGCACAGCTGGCCGGTGCCGGCGAGCCGGACGAGCGTGCCAAGCAGGCTCTCGCGCACGCGTGCTCCGCGCTGGTCCGGCGCGCTGAGGGTGGGCTCGCTCACGGCGCCCAGCTCGACCAGGCGCGCCGAGAGGTCTGGGATCAGCCGGCCGATGTCCAGCGCCGCGTTGCCGACGACGACCTTGAGGCGCTCGTCCGAGAGCTTGCCGAGGATTTCGCCCAGGGCGGTGGCAATCGCGCCGTACGGCACGCCGCTCAGCGGCTCGTAGCACCGAGCACGACAAACGACCAGTTCGCGCGCACCAGAAAGCCGGGCTTCCAGCTCGTCCAGCAAATGCGATATTCCGACGCCCAGTGGCCCAGCAATGGCCACCCGTGTCGGCTCCCCTCCACCCGCGCGCTGCAGAGCGGACCCCAATACGGCCAATTCGCGTTCACGACCGATGAACGCCATGCGCCGAAGCATAGCGGTGGTCTGATGGATACTGGACATGTGCGGGACGGTTTTGAGCAGTCGGTCACGCACGGAGCGGTGCATCCCGACAACACGCTCAACGTCCTGAGCGGCGAGGAATGGCTCTACTTCACCAAGTCACTCTGGACGACGGCGTACCCGTCCGAGCTGGGACACGCGGCCCGCAAGGCGCACGGAGCCAACAAACCGCCGCGGCTGATGGCCCGCCTGATCGAGTTCTTCACCAAGCCGGGTGAGCTCGTCCTCGACCCATTCGCGGGCGTCGGAGGCACGCTGCTCGGCGCCGCAGTGTGTCGAACGCCGCGCCGGGCGATCGGCTTTGAGATCGACCAGCGCTGGGCGGATGTCTACGCCGAGGTGGTTCGCGCCAACCTCCACGGTACGCAGCTGGCCGACCTTGGCACCTCTGATCCCGGCGGGGCGCGGCCCTTCGATCCGTCGGGCGGCGAGATGGTCGTCGGCGACGCACTTGGGCTGCTGGCCGGTCTTCCCGATGGCTCGGTCGATTTCGTGGCCACTGATCCGCCTTACAACCCGCAGCTCAAGCTGACGATGGCCGGCGGACCGCTCGCCAAGCAGCATTCCAATCGCCGGACCGACTACGCGATGATCACCACCGACCCGGCCGACCTCGCCAACAGCGCCACCTATGACGAGTACCTCGATCGAATGGAGGCCGTGCTCGGACAGCTGCGCCGCGTGCTGCGCGACGGTCGCTACGCAACGATCATCGTCCGCGACGCGTACCAGGAAGGCCGCTACCGCTTCACCGGCGCGGACCTGGCGGCACGCAGCGAACGGGTCGGCTTCGTGACCAAGGGTGATCTCATCTGGTACCAGGCCGGAACGCGGCTACGCCCGTACGGCTATCCGCGCAGCTTCGTGCCCAACATCGTCCACCAGCACATCCTGGTGCTCCGCGCATCGTGACTCGTGCTTCGCGCTGTGGTGACTCGCCTGCCGCCTACCTGGGTGCGTCACCAGCCGGCGCAATCGTCCGCCGAGCGGCGTTGATCGCGGCCGCCAAGTCCTCTTACCGGCCCTTCCACGGTGAAACGCGTCGCCAAGCGACGCATCTGCCCGCTGGAAGAAGCTACGTGGACCCGTTGATCGTGATCGCCGGACGAATGAGTCGCTGGGTGACGCACTAGAGGAGAGTGCAGAGGCGGTCGAAGTCCGGGCTCATCGCGCGAGCAACCGCCCATGCACTTCGGCGTTGGTGGCGGCGTCGATGGCCGTCCAGACGAGGGCGAGCGAGCCGTCGACGACGGCCTGGTCGGCGGTCGCGTTGACGGTCGCCGCGGCGAATTCGGGCTGGTGGTTCGAGGCGCCGCCGGCGTCGATGCCGATCACCGGATGGATCGAGGGCACGACGTACGAGATGTTGCCCATGTCGGTCGAGTAGCGGTTGAAGTCGCTGTCGCCGCCGAACGTTCGACCGAGCGCCTCGGCGTTGGCTCGGTAAAAGCCGGCCAGATCGGGGTCATGGCGCATGTCGGCGTACGCCGGTCGCTCCAGTATCGATAGCGAAGCTCCGCTGGCGAGCGCCCCTGCCTCAAAGCAGCGGCGAACCGCGTCACGCACGAACTCCATCCGCTCGAGGGTCTGGGCGCGGACCATCCACAGTCCTTCGGCGCGTGCCGGAATGATGTTCTGTGCCTCGCCGCCGACGGTCACGATGCCGTGAACCCGGTCGCTCGACAGCAGCGATTGACGCAACAGGCCGATCGCGACCTGGGCGATGACCAACCCGTCGGCAGCGTTGATGCCGCGTTCGGGAAAGGCGCCCGCGTGCGCGGGGCGGCCCGTGTAGGTGACCTCGAGCGACTGCGCGGCGAGGATCTCGGACGCCAGCACATCGGTCGGTCCTGGATGGACCATCAGGGCGAAGTGCTCATCACCGAAGACACCGGCGTCGATCAGCGCCTGCTTGCCGTTCCCGCCCTCCTCGGCGGGCGTCCCGACGACACTCACGCGCAGCCCGACCTCATCGGCGACCGCCGCGAGACCGATCGCGGCACCCAGTGCGGTGGCCGCGATGATGTTGTGCCCACACGCGTGGCCAACCTCAGGCAATGCGTCGTACTCGGCGATGATCGCGACGTTCAGCGGCCCGGGACCGCGGCTGGCAACAAACGCCGTTTCGAGTCCGCCGACGGGAGCCTCGACGTCGTAGCCGGCTGCGGATAGCTCGGCAACAAGCCACCCAGCTGCCTGGCGCTCCTCATAGGCAAGTTCCGGGTTGGCGTGGATACGGTGGCTGAGATCGACGAGGCGGTCACGGGCGCCTTCGACCTGCTCGCCGGCGCGCTGCTTTGCTTCGTTGGCGTTCACGATGCCGAATGGTAGGGGAGCCTGGATTCGAACCAGGGACCGGACGGATATAAGCCGTCTGCTCTAACCACTGAGCTACTCCCCCGCCGCTTGATCGTACACCGACTATCCGGGCGCCACGATCGGCTTGATGATCTGAAAAAGGACCACCAGGACGAGGTAAACGATCGGCACCGCCGCGAAGATCCCGAGCACGCCCGCCCACCAGGATCGGCGTCGGACGCCCGACGCACCGGTCGGCAGCTCGACCCACAGGTAGGTCAGGACGCTGCCGGCGACGATGACGACAACGACGTACAGGGCGGTCAGAACGCCCGTCAGCGAACCATCCGAGAGCAGGTCGTAGGCAAGCAAGGCCACACCCAGCACCACTGCTACCCCGAGATTTGCAAGGACCGCCCGTAGGACCGGCGGAGGCGGATTGCGCAGCTGTCGCCAGCGGACCTCGAACCACGAGCGCTCGCTCATCGGACGATCAACGGCGGGCGGCGCGGCAGCGATTCCGGAGTGTGCTGCGCGATCTCGCGGACCGCGGCCGCAAAGCGGTCGATCTCCTCCTCGGTGTTGAACCACGCCACCGATGCCCGGATTGACGTTCGATCAGGTGTCGGTTCGATGATCGCGAAAACGCGCCGGCGCACTTCGTCGAGCGCTTCCTCGACGGGCCAGGCGGTCAGCCGAAAACAGACGATCGCCGCCAGGGCATTGGTCGGAGTGACCACCTCGACACCGTCGGCAGCCAGTCCGCGTGCCAGGCGTTCGGCGAGGCTGGCCGTCCGATCAAACGCCCAGTCGAGCACGACGTACATCTCCAGCCAGCCGACGCTGCGCGCCAGCCCCAGGACGGCCGTCCGACCGATTCCCGACGAAGCAGCCACGAGGCCCAGATTCCTTGCCCGCGGGCCGATCCACAGGGCGGCGGTTTCGTCGGGACCCAGCAGCCACCTGTCGCCGGCGACGATCACGAAGTCGACGCCGAGCGCATTGGCGTCGGTTGGCACAGCGCCGGCTGACAGGGACGCATCGAGCGCAATCCACTGCTCCCCGTCGTTTGAACCGCCCGCAGTCATTAGCGCGCCGGTATTCGGATCGACGTGGCTCAGCACCGTCAGTCGGTCCGCGGGGGCGATATGTCGCGCGAGGTCGATCGCCGCATCGACCCCCGGACAGAGCACGATCTCCGATGGATCCGCGACCAGGAGCGCGGCGAGCACGGCGCGTGCCTCTTCAACGCGCTGCTCCATGTCCTCGGCACGGCCCTCTGTGGCACGACCGACGCGCAGCTCCCAATCGTCCGCGTCGCGCATCGCCGCGGCCGTCTCGGCGGGAAGTGGCCCGCGCTCGGCCGTGGCGAGGTAGATGCCAGCGCCGGTGGCGGGAATGAGCTCGCGCAGCCCGGCGAGCTTTGGATCGGGCGTGGAGTCGGTCGTCACGCCGGCGGCGCGGCGCCGGTCGTCGTCTGGACGCTGAATCGCCGCCCGGATTCGAGCCGCCGATAGAGCGTCTCGACGTTGGTGATCGTGTCGATCTCGCGCACGTCCTTGTCCGGTCGCAGCCGGAAGATGCGCGGGAAGCGCAGCGCGAAGCCGGAGTCGTGGCGGTTCGAGCGGTGGATCACATCGAACGCGATCTCGACCACGATCGTCGGCTCGACGACGTGGAAACGCCCGACCTTGCGCAGGGTGTGCTCCTCGAACCACTTCGTCATCTCGGCGATCTCGGCGTCGGTCAGGCCGCTGTACGCCTTGCCGATGGTGACCAGCCGTCCCTCGCCGCCCGGCCGGTCGTCGAGCACGGCGAAGGTGTAGTCGGACAAGACGCCGTGACGCTTGCCGTGGCCGACCTCGACGCCGACGACGATGCAATCGAGCGTCGCCAATGGTCGCTTGAGCTTCAGCCAGCCGTAGCCGCGCCGCCCAGGCGTGTAGGCCGACTCGGGATCCTTGACCATCAGCCCCTCGTTGCCACGCTGCTGGGCGGCGTCGAAGATGCCCTGCAGCTCGTCGGTAGTCGAGGCGGTCAGCAGGTTGGCCGTGGCCATGCCCGGGACGAGCGGCAATCCGAGGGCATCGAGTCGCTCCCTTCGCTCGCGAAGTCCGAGACGGAGCAGCGGCTCCACCCGCGCACCACCGCCCGGCCCAACGGCGAGCAGGTCGAACCCGACGTAGATGACCGGCACCTGGGCCTGCATCTCGGCCGATGGGTTCTTGCGCCCGAGGCGAGCCTGGAGCTGGATGAAGGGCAACGCCATGCCGTCGCGGAAGGCGAGCAGCTCGCCGTCGATG
>DASQLS010000211.1:0-3543 GCA_035629915.1 Candidatus Limnocylindrales bacterium
TCGACCGATGCAACTATCGGCGAACGGGAAGCACTGGTGAGCCTCGCGTGGCCGGTCATGCTCGACAACGCATGTCAGCCGCTGCCTTCTGTCGTCACGGCTTGGGGTCCGGTTGCGGGCCTGACCGACGAAGACTACGTAATCCAGGTCACGACACTCGCAATCTCAAGTGCTTCAACTGCCCCTCCAGTCGCCTGTGATGCCGCGACCGGAATGCACTACCTCGAGCTCAACGTTGAGGATCAGGCCAACTGGGACCTTGTTCACGAGGTCGAAACGAGCCCCTCAGGACTCAGGAGCAGTAGTGGTGATGAGGTAGACGCCGGATCGTTCGGCCTGACCTTGACATCGACGGCCCGCATTTTTGCGGCGGGCGAGCCGATCAATGCCGAAACACTGCTCATGTACACCGGGCGAAATGTCGACTCGACGGTTGACCTGTCGAGCAACGGCATCGGCACGTTATTCAGCATCGAACAGATCGACGGCGACATCCGTTATGACTCAGACGCACTGATTCTGCCGTGCGCCGATCGCGTGAATATCGGTTCGGAATCTGGCATCGTTAACTACTTGAGGTTCCCCGGCGAGTGGTCGGCCGATGACCCAAATGCGGCCTTCTACGAGCAGTACACGAGCGACGAGCTGTTGACCCTACCGCCAGGGCACTACCTCATCCGGGCCAGGTTCGAGGCCGCGATCAGCCAGGACTGCAGTGGCGAGCAGCTGGACCTGCAGACGGGCGTGGTTATCGAGGTTCGGTAGCCGCCAGAGTCAGCACGCGGGTCCGGACGGCGGTGCGAAAGAGCGACGTTTCGTAGCGCAACGCGTCGTGTGCGGCAGCTTCACTGAGGCGGCGCCAATCGTAGGGCGAGTCGATCAGCGAGCGGGTCGCGGTCACGAGCTCGGGGATCGTCGTCCAGTGGCGGCCGTTCACGCCGTCGGTGACGATCTCGGACTGACCACCATAGGGAGCGACGAGTGGCACGACGCCGTACATCATCGCTTCGACGGTCGAGATGCCGAAGTGCTCGAGCCGCTCGGGATGGCGCTCCGGATCGACGCCGAACCCTGTCGCGTGCCAGAACAGTGACGACTGCGCGTACAGCTCCAACAGGTCGTCGCGCGGCAAGTCGACGTGGAACTCGGTGCGCAACCCGGACGCGCGTTTCTGAAGCGGCACCAGCAGCGAATCGTCGTCGGCTGTGCCAACCAGGTGCAACTCCCAACCATCGACAGCCAGCGCCCGAAACGCGTCGATCAGCACGTCCTGGCGCTTCTCATGCCCGCCGCGGAAGAAGCGCCCGACCGACACGATCCACCGCCTCCGATCCGCCGTGGCCAAGTCTACCTTCGGCCTATCAACGGGCGGCGCGATCACCTCCGCGTCGACTCCCAGCCGTCGCCGAGTCCATTCCTGCGCAAATGCCGAATAGGTGATGTATCGGTCGTAGCCGGCAAGCGATCTCGCGGCCTCCGTCAAGGGAACTGCTCGGGCGGCTCCAGTTCGCACGCGCAGCAAGCCACGGTCGCGTGCACGGAATGGAAACTGGATGACCGCCACAGATCGGCGCGCGCCGGAGGAAGGCGGAATGTCGGTCGCGATGGCCACCAGCAGGTCCAGGTCGGCCGAATTGGCGCGCAGCTCACCAGCCTGCGTTGGCCGCCAGTCGAACGAGCCCGCCCCGACGTGGACGCCAACCAGCTCCCAAAGGCGGACATCCGGTCGCTCGGGAGTGAGAACGAAGAGCTCGGCCTCGCGGATGCGCGCCGCCTCCTCGAGCATCATGAACAGGTAGCGATCGCCGCCGCCCACGGATCCGGTGAAGGGGCTGTAGAAGCCGATTCGCATGCGCAGACGATGATCGGCCACTGCCGCCGACAAAGTCGCCTTTGTTAGCATGCCGGCCATGAAGCTTGCCCAGCGGATGATCGGAATTGGCACCGAAACGGCCTTCGAGGCGGCAGCGAGAGCGAGGGCCCTCGAGGCGACCGGCCGGCACGTGATCCACCTCGAGATCGGCGAGCCCGATTTCGACACGCCCGAGAACATCCGCGAGGCCGCGAAGCGCGCCCTCGATGACGGGTACACGCACTACGGTCCGCCGCTCGGCCAGCCCAAGCTGCGCGAGGCGATCGCGGCCGATTCGAGCATGCGCCGGCGCTTCCCGGTCGATCCGGCCAACGTTGTCGTCACGCCCGGCGCCAAGCCGATCATGTACTACGCGATCCTGGCCCTGATCGAGCCGGGCGACGAGGTGATCTACCCAGATCCGGGCTTCCCAATCTACGAGTCGATGACCCGCTTCACGGGCGGCACGCCTGTCCCGATCCCGCTCCGGGCAGAGAACGACTTCCGGATGGATCCGGCAGACATCCGCGCGGCGGTCACGCCGCGCACCCGGATGATCATCTTCAACGCGCCGCACAACCCAACCGGCGGCATCCTGACCGACCAGGACCTGCAGGACATTGCCGACATCGCGCGTGAGCACGATCTGATCGTGATGGCCGACGAAATCTACGGCCGGATCATGTACGAAGGCGAGTTCAGCTCGATCGCGGCGCTGCCCGAAATGGCGGAGCGAACGATCGTGCTCGACGGCTTCTCGAAGGCCTACGCGATGACCGGTTGGCGGCTCGGCTACGCGATCCTGCCATCGGCCCTGGTGGACCCGTTCAGCAAGCTGATCATCAACAGCGTCTCGTGCACGAGCAGCTTCGAGCAGATTGCCGCGGTCGAGGCACTGAACGGACCGCAGGACTCAGTCGACGCGATGGTTGAAGAGTTCCGCGCGCGTCGCTCGTTGATAGTCGATGGCCTGAACTCGATCCCCGGCTTCCGCTGCAACATGCCGAGTGGCGCCTTCTACGCCTTTCCGAACGTCGCCGGCACGGGAATGAACGGCACGCAGCTGGCCGACCGACTGCTCAACGAGGGCGGCGTGTGCGTGCTCTCGGGCGCCGCATTCGGCCAGGCATGCACCGACCACGTGCGCATCAGCTACGCCAACTCGCGCGAGAACCTGTCGCTCGCGCTCGACCGCATCCGCGAGGTCGTCTCCAAGACGCCAGCCGGCGCGAGCGCTTAGCCGCGCTCATCGCCACCGCGTAGCGCCGCGCGCCGCGGCGAGATGGAGCTCACTACCCTCGCGATCGTCCTCGCCGCGGCGACGATCCACGCGTTCTGGAACACGATCATTGCCCGCGCGCGCGACACGCAGGCTACGACTGCGCTGGCTCTCGCAATCGGTGTGCTCGTGGGCGCTCCTTTTGCCATCCTGCGCTGGGACGTGCAGCCGGAGGCGTGGCCGTTCATCGTCGCCTCCTCGGTCATCGAGCTGGCCTATTTCTGGCTGCTGACTTCGGCCTACAACCGGGCCGAGATGAGCCTCGTCTACCCGATCGCTCGCGGCATGGCGCCGGTCATCGTTCTGATCGTTTCGGTCGTTCTGCTGGGTGTCGCGACCTCGCCCGCCCAGGCGGCTGGGGTCGGGTTGGTCGGTGTCGGCGTGATCCTCGTGCGTGGCTTGAGGGGAGGGG
>DASQLS010000212.1:0-5972 GCA_035629915.1 Candidatus Limnocylindrales bacterium
TCGCGGAAAGAAGCACGCTCTGACGTAACAGGGGCATGGCGATCCGCGACAATCGGCAGATGCCGCAGCGCGAGGTGGGGCTGATCCTGATCCGCCAGCTGGCGTCGGGCATGGCTGTGCCGATGCTTATCGCTGACGAAACGGGCGACCTGCTGTTCTTCAACGAGCCGGCCGAGGTGCTCCTCGGCCAGCGCTTCGACGAGATCGGTGAGATGCAGCTCGACCAGCGGCGGAGGATCTTCTCCTTTCGCGACGAGCAGGGCAATCCGCTGCCGGACGACCAGCCGCCACTTGTCGTCGCGCTGCGCGAGCGACGGCCGGTCCATCGACGCGTCTGGGCGCGCGGCTTCGACGGCATCGATCGCGAGCTGGAGGTCACCGCGTTCCCGCTGCTCGGCGGCGGCGGCCACCTGATCGGCGGGGTGGCCATGTTCTGGGCGCGCAAGCAGGCGTGACCGACGCGAAACCAGACGGCGGGGCATCTGCTGACGGCAACATGCGCGTGCGCCTGTGGGGCACGCGCGGGTCGATCGCCAGTGCCGGTCCGGACACGGTCGCCTACGGCGGCAACACGTCATGTGTCGAGGTGGAGGGCCGCGATGGCACGATCGTGATCCTCGACGCCGGCACCGGCGTCCGACGCGTTGGCGACACGTACCACGAGCCGCGCCGCCTGGACATCCTGCTGACCCACCTGCACATGGATCACATCCAGGGCCTCGGCTTCTTTGCGCCGCTCTTCCAGAAGGACTTCGAAGTTCACGTTTGGGGTCCGCCGTCGACGACGCAGGACCTGCGCACCCGCCTGACGCGGTACCTGTCCCCGCCGCTCTTCCCGGTTCGGTTGCGCGACGTCGCGGCTCGTGTGGAGCTGCACGATGTGCCGACCGGCGACTTCAACATCGGCGGGCTGGAGGTCAGTGCCCAGACGGTGATCCACCCCGGCCAGACCGTCGGCTACCGAGTCTGCGACAAGACCTCGACGATGACCTATCTGCCAGACCACGAACCGGCGCTCGGCTCAGCTCTGTCATCCAATGGCAACGGGGCCACTGCCGTGGGGGAGTGGACGTCCGGCCACGACCTGTCCAGGGACACCGATCTGCTGCTTCACGACGCCCAGTACACGGCCGACGAATACGACCAGCGAGTGGGCTGGGGGCACAGCCAGATCGGCGACGCGGTGGCGCTGGCGGCGCTCGCCGGCGCGACGAAGTTGGTGACCTTCCATCACGATCCAGCGCACGACGATGCGGAGCTCGACATGATGCTGGCCGAGGCACAGGCTGCGGCACCGGACGGGCTTGAGGTGCTTCCCGGCCGCGAGGGGATGACGTTCCACATCTGAGCCAGGGTGAGTCTGAGCCAGGGTGAGTCCATGCCGCATTTGATATGCCGGTGGCGCGCCGCGGAGTTGGCAAGGCGCCTCGACAGCGGGTTCAATCGGAACTCGTGACTCGGATCGCCGACAAGGCACGCGTCGCCGCGGCGCGCAACACAGTTCCGCGCGGCATGGCGCTGCTGCGTGGCCGGAACGGCATGCTCGTCGCGGGGGCCGGCCTGGGCGCGTTCGCGGCGCTCTTCGGCACCGTCAAGGCACGCCGTTCCGATGCCCTCGACGTGGCCATCACAATCCGCTGGCAGGCCCGCCAGCACCAATCGCTGGCGGCCCTGATGGAGGCCGCTTCGTGGCCGGGCTTTCCGCCGCAGAGTCGCGTAATTCCGCCACTCGTCATCGCCGCGCTCTTCGTGTCGCGGATGCGCACCGAGGCCACGTTCCAGACGCTGGCGTGGGGCACTGCGCTGATGTCGACCGTCGTGAAGGGCTTCGTCCATCGTCCGCGGCCGCTGCCCGAACAGGTGCGCGTCGTGCTCGCTCCGTTGGGCGGCTCGAGCTTTCCGAGCGGGCACGTGCTGACCTATGTCGGCACGTACGGCTTCCTGGCGTTCCTGGTCTACAGCCTCGTCAAGCCGCCGCAGGTGCGCTGGCCACTGTCGCTCGGCCTGGTCGGCATGATCGGGCTGGTCGGACCGAGCCGGATCTACCAGGGCCATCACTGGCCAACCGACGTGGCCGCGTCGTACATGCTCGGCCTGTCGTACCTGATCGCCCTGATGGCCCTCTACCGGCGATTCAAGGCGCACGAGTGACCGTCCGCGTCATCTGGAACGCGAACGCCGGCCAGAAGGTACGAGGACCGCTCGGCGGAGCGGACGATGAGGCGCTTCGTCAGGCGATGGCCAACGCCGGTCTCGATGCCGAGATCGTCCCCACCGAATCCGAGGACGAGGCACGTGCCGCCGTTGCCGAGTCCATCGCGCAGCGGGCCGATCTGATCGTGGCCGCCGGCGGCGACGGGACGATCGGCCGCATCGCCGAGCAGCTGCTGGGGACTGATGTGGCGCTCGGCATCCTGCCGCTCGGCAGCGTCATGAACATCCCCCGCATGCTCGGCCTGCCGCGTGACATCGAACCTGCCGCACAGGCGATTGCCGCCGGGCGCCGGGCGACGATCGACGTCGGAGTGGCCAATGGCGTGGTGTTCTTCGAGACCGCCTCGGTCGGGTTGAACGCAGCCATCTTCGCCGCCGCGCAGCACTTCGAGGATGGCGACTGGGGCTCGCCGTTCAAGGCGGTCGCGGCCGCGTTTCGCTATCGGCCGGCGCGGATGGAGATCCTCCTCGACGACGGCGAGCGGGTCACGACCCGGGCACTGATGGTCACCGCGTCGAACGGCGCGTACACCGGCGTGGGCATGACCGTGGCGCCGGAGGCGCGCCTGAACGACGGCCGGTTCGACGTCACCGTCTTCCGCCACTTCTCGAAGTTCGAGCTGATGCGCCACCTCGCGTCGATCATGTTCGGCCGGCGCCGCTACTCACCGCACGTGCACACGTATCGCTCGGGAACGGTGCGCATCGCCGCTCGCCGGGAGCTGCCGTGTCGCGCCGATTCACACGATCTCGGCACGACCCCGCTCGAGTGCCGCGTATGGCCGGCCAGCCTCAGGGTGATCGTTGGACCGGACTACGCTGACGGCCGCGCCGTCGAGGGAAGCGGCGCCGAGACCGCCGATGCCGAAGGGGAAGTTACCGGCTAGAGCTCCTGCACCCAGCGCGAGTACAGCCAGCCTTCCTTGCCGCTGTTGGTCCGGATCCGGTACCACAGGTAGCCAGCCGGACTGTTGCCGCGATCGATGATCCGGAAGCGGCCGCCACGACCTACCCAGCCGATGATCCTCGAGTTTGGATCGGCAGCCTGGCGCAGGTTCATCGTTCCGGTAGCCACTGCGTCATTGCCCGGTCGAACCGGATTTTCGTTGTCGTTGCCGGCCGATGGGCCATTGCCATCCGGGTTGCCATTGCCGTTCCCATCAGGATCGCCGTTGCCATTGCCGTCCGGGTCGCCGTTGCCATCCGGATTGGGGGCAGGGTTGCCGGCGTTGGTCTGGTCGCCGTTGTTGTCGCCCGGCCGGCCGTCGCCGAAGCCCGGCTGCGGGTTATCGGGATTCGGTCCGGGGCCGGGATTATCCGGTCCGTTGTTCCCGCTGTCGCCGCCGCCCCAGTTGACGTGCAGGAACTGGGTGACGCGCATGTTGATCGAGTGCAGGCCGTGGATCGTTACGCCCCACGGCTGGACGAGCGCGCTGAGCGCCTTGCCATCGCCGAGGTAGAAGCCGATGTGCTCGCCGTTGTTCCAGACGACCAGATCGCCGCGCTCAGCATCAGACGCGTCGCGCGAGTACAACCCGCGAGCCATGAACCAGCGCATGTAACCGGCGGCGCGGAGGCGCATGCCACCGACACGCGGCAGATCGCCGGTATCGGCGAAGACGCGGTAGATCAGGCCCGAGCAGTCGAATACCCGTGGACCCTCGGCGCCGAGCACGTAGTTGGCGCCCAGGTACTCACGAGCGGCGGCGATCACGGCTTCGGCTGGCTCACCGGCGTAGGTAGGGCTCGGTGAAGCCACTCCGGGACCAACCAGGGCAACTGCGAGCGCAAGCACGGCAGCTGCGCGCATCGGCGTCGCGGGGGCGCGTCGATATGCCTCCTCGGCATAGACGGATCCAATGACGGTCGCGCCAAGGAACGTTGCGGCCGCCGGCCGCAGGGCAGCCCAAAGCCGACTACCGAACGTGCTGATGTAAACCAGCGCGATTACGGGTAGGGCGAGGGTGAAAACCAGAAGCCTGGGCGCGCGTCGGAAGTCCGGCATCCCGAGGTTACTCCTCCATAACTCGAGACCGACGGGGCACGTCGACGGCCATGAAAGCGGTTATCCCTGGACGGCGAGGGCACGTCATCCGCTGGGGCGAAGTGACTGATTCCGCTGCTCTTCAGTTGTCCGGCTGGCGGCCCCCAGTAGGCCGTTCAGGGGAGTATGGCTCGGTGAAATCGGCTCTGCAGGACGATTTCGCAACATCGGGCTCTTTGGGGATGGCCCTGCAAGGCCTCGGATAGACTCGGCGCTGAAGAGGAGGCGCAGTCGCAGATGGGTATCTCAATCGCACCGGGCACGATGTCGGCCGCCGAGATCGTGGCACTCTCGCGCAAATACACGCTGTACGAGTGGTCGGCTCAGTCGGCCGTCGACCCGATCCCGGTCGAGCGCGCCGAGGGCGTCTATTTCTACTCGCCTGACGGCACGCGCTACCTCGATTTCAACTCACAGCTGATGAGTGTCAACATCGGCCACGGCGACCGGCGCGTGATCGACGCGATCAAGGCGCAGGCCGAGAAGCTCGCCTACGCCAACCCGTTCATGGCCACCGAGCCGCGCGCCCGCCTGGGCGAGAAGCTGGCCGAGCTCGCGCCGGGCGACATCGACGTCTTCTTCTTCACCAACGGCGGCGCCGAGGCAAACGAGAACGCCATCAAGCTCGCCCGCCAGGCAACCGGCCGGCAGAAGATCCTGGCCCGTTACCGCTCATATCACGGCGCAACCGGCGGAGTCATTGCGGCGACCGGCGACCCGCGTCGTTGGGCGGCGGAGAACGGCGTTTGGGGCGTCGTCCGAGCACCCGACTTCCACCGCTGGGCGCAGCCCGAGCCCGAGCCGGTTGCGGACTCGCTCCGCGCGCTCGAAGAAGTGATCATGTACGAGGGTCCGCAGACGATCGCGGCGTTCATGATCGAGCCGGTCGTCGGGACCAACGGCATCCTCATCCCGCCCGACGGCTACATGCAGGGCGTGCGCGAGATCTGCGATCGGTACGGCATCCTGCTCATCGCCGATGAGGTGATGAGCGCCTTCGGCCGAACCGGGGCCTGGTGGGCGGTCGACCACTGGGGTGTGGTGCCCGACCTGATCACGATGGCCAAGGGCCTCACCTCGTCATATCTGCCGCTCGGCGCGGTCGGCATGCGGCGCAAGATCGCCGACGAGTTCCGCGACAAGGTGTTCTTCGGCGGCCTGACCTACAACTCGCACCCGATGGGCTGCGCTGCGGCGCTGGCCACGATCGCGGTGTACGAGGAGGACGGGCTGATCGATCGAGCGCGCCGCATGGGCGACACGATGGCGCGCCACCATCGGGCGCTGTACGACGCCCATCCGTCGGTCGGAGCGACGCGCAACATCGGCCTGTTCGGCATCGTCGAGCTGGTGAAGACGCGCTCGCCCTACGAGCCGCTGGCGCCGTACAACGGCACTTCCGACGCGATGAAGGCGGTTGGCAAGCACCTGCGCGAGAACGGCCTGTACACGTTCGTGCGCTGGAACAGCATCATGACCAACCCGCCGCTGATCATCACCGACGAGCAGCTCGCCGACGGCTTCGAGATCATCGACACGGCGCTGAACGCCGCCGACAAGGCTGTCGGCTAGGCGCTCACCGAAGCTTCTAGCGCGTTTGGCCGACCTGCTCGGCCCATAGCCACTCTCGTGGGCTGAGCCCCGACTCGGCAATTGCCGCTGCCCGATCGCGTCCGAAGTAGCGGTAGTGCCAGGGCTCGGGGCTGTAGCACGT